>DASQCE010000160.1:0-8407 GCA_035634855.1 Mycobacterium sp. | reverse complement strand
CGGAAAGTGCCCGGATGTTAACGTCGGCGACGTGCGGATCAGCAGGCGGCGGACGGGCCTTGTAGCCGCCTCGACCGCGACGCTCACCGCTGTGGTGGTGACGCTCGCGGGCGGGTGCGGATCGCTCACGGGCAGCCCGCCGTCGACGGCCGGGCAGCAGTCGGTCATCACCAGCACCACCAAGATTGCCGGCGCGGGTGTGCTCGGCAATCAGCGCAGGCCCGACGAATCGTGTGCAGCCGATCCCGCGGCGCTCGACGAGGGCCCACCGGACCGCGAGGTCCGGCATGCGGCGGGCACCACCGCCGTGCGGGCCGACCCGCAGCGCATCGTCGTGCTGTCGGGTGACCAGCTCGACGGCCTGTGCGCGTTGGGGTTGCAGTCGCGCATCGTCGCGGCCGCACTGCCCGACGGCTCCACAAGCCAGCCGTCATATCTCGGCACCGTGGTGCACGACGTTCGCGCCGTCGGCACGCGCAGTGAGCCGGACATGCAGGCGATCAAGGCGGCCAACCCCGACCTGATTCTGGGCTCCGAAGCGCTGACGCCGGACGCCTACCCGCAGCTGACCGCGATCGCCCCGACGGTGTTCACCGGTCCGCCGGGGGCGAAGTGGGAGGACAACCTGCGCACGGTCGGCGCGGCGACCGGACGGCTCGACGCCGCCAACGGCCTGATCGACGGCTTCGAGCAGGCCGCCGACAAGACTGGCGCCGACAACGACGCCACCCACTTCCAGGCGTCGGTGGTGCAATTCACCGACACCACGATGCGGGTGTACGGAGTGGACACCTTCCCCGGCAGTGTGTTGGCCGCTGTTGGCGTGGATCGCCCTGCGGCACAACGGTTTACCGATAAGCCGTATGTCGAGATCGGGATCACGGACACCGACTTGGAGAACTCCCCCGACTTCTCCCCCGCCGACGGCGACATCGTCTACATCTCGTTCGCATCGCCGGCGGCCAAGGATCGTGCGCCGGCGGTGCTGGGCAGCGACGCCTGGAAGAAGTTGTCGGCCAACCGCGACAACCGGGTGTTCGCGGTCAACAACGAGGTGTGGCAGAGCGGCGAGGGCATCGTCGCCGCGCGCGGCATGCTGCCCGATCTGAAGTGGGTCAACGCTCCGATCAACTAGTGTCGCGCAGGTGTTCCACGTCCTCGTCTCGACCTACCTGCAGCCGCCCGATGTCGTCGAGCAGACTCGGCCCGCTCACCTGAAATTCCTGGAGGCCGAGATCGAGGCGGGCCGCATGCTGCTCGCCGGCCGCCAGGAAGACGGGTCAGGCGGCGTTCTGATCACCACGGACATGACCCCCGGGGAAGCGCAGGCCCTCCTCGATCGCGACCCCTATGTCCAGGCCGGAGTGGCCCGCTACGAGCGCCGCTCGTTCAACGGCGCATACCGCGCCTCAGGGCTTTAGGCTCAAACTCACAGCTGAACGGGGAATGACGGCCAGCGCATCGGCCGTTGAGCCGTGTGAGCCGCATTGGCGCGGCAACTTCAATTAGCTTCGCTAAGCTTCTTGACGGTTGCCCTAAAGACGACACAAGAGGACTGATATGACGACGACCGTTTCCGCCTACGCCGCCCGTTCGGCCACCGAGCCGCTGGCCAAGACGACGATCACGCGCCGCGACGTCGGGTCGCACGACGTGGCCTTCGATATCCACTTCGCGGGCATCTGCCACTCGGACATCCACACCGTCAAGGGTGAGTGGGGCCAGGCCAACTACCCGTTGGCGCCGGGACACGAGATCGCGGGCATCGTCACCGCGGTCGGTCCGCAGGTGACCGCATTCAAGGTCGGCGACCGTGTCGGCGTCGGCTGTTTCGTCGACTCCTGCCGGGAATGCAGCAGCTGCCTGGCCGGTGAGGAGAACTACTGCAAGAACGGCCTTACCGGCACCTACAACGCAATCGGCCGCGACGGTGAGGTCACCCAGGGCGGATACAGCGGCGCGATCGTCGTCGACGAGAACTACGTGTTGCGCATCCCCGACTCGATACCGCTGGAAGCCGCTGCGCCGCTGCTATGTGCGGGGATCACGCTGTATTCGCCACTGCGCCACTGGAATGCCGGACCCGAAACCCGGGTTGCGGTGATCGGCCTTGGCGGGTTGGGCCACATGGGCGTCAAGCTCGCTGTCGCGATGGGCGCGAAGGTGACGGTCCTGAGCCAGTCGCTCAAGAAGATGGAGGACGGGCTCCGGCTGGGTGCCAGTGAGTACTACGCGACCGCCGACCCCGAGACGTTCACCAAGCTCGCCGGCTCATTTGACCTGATTCTCAACACCGTCTCGGCCAACTTGGACCTGAACGCCTATTTGAACCTGCTCGACCTCGACGGCACCCTGGTGGAACTGGGCATGCCCGAACACCCGATGACGGTTCCGGTGGTTCCCCTGGTCTCGATGCGGCGCAGCTTGGCCGGCTCCATGATCGGCGGCATTGCCGAGACGCAGGAGATGCTGGAATTCTGCGCCGAGCACGACGTGCGCCCCGAGATCGAGGTCATCCAGCCCGACTACATCAACGAGGCATACGAGCGCGTGCTCGCCAGCGACGTGCGGTACCGCTTCGTCATCGATACCGCGTCGCTACGGAGCTAGACCGCGGAGTCGTCGACGCCGGCGAGCGGCCACCCGGCCGCGGCCAGCTTGGCGGCGATGCGTTGGACGTTCTCCGGACCGGCGTCGTGATGTGAGACGTCCTTGATGAACGCGGCGATCTCGTCCTTGCCGATCTCGCCGTCGGCGAGGGCCGTCGAGCCGTCGGCGGTGATGTTGCGCACCACCTCTTTGATCTGATCTTCGGTCAGCGGCGTGGAGCGCAGCAGCGCCAACAGCGGAACGCGGTCGGGGCCGGGCACACCGTCGGGGTAGCCGGCGCGCAGCCAGTTCAGGATCGAGTTCAGAAGCGACGTGGTGGTCACGCTGCAAGTGTCGATCCTGTGCAGTGGCCGCGCCAGTTTCCGCTTTATAGTTCGTCGGCCATTCATCGCGCGTTCATCGCCTTCAAATCCTTGTGAAACGCAAGCAGTGACGCCGGCGGGATCAACGGGCCACCCGAAGCACGCCGAATACCTGTCATACGGTGACCTCGAGGGCGCGTTGGTGTTCATGTCCGGATGGATGGGTGTCGACTTGGCCCGCTACGGCCTCGACGAGCCCATCGGCAACGTCGATTCCAACGCAATCCTGTCCGCGGTCAAGGCATTTCAGTCCGCCGACCCGGATGGCCGCGAGTGGGCCGTCCGCGACATCGCCGAGTGGGCTGAGATCGGCCGCGACTCCAAGATCATCGAGCGGCCGTCGACGGTGCCGTCGTCGTCGGGTTCGGACGCGGTTCAGACGGCGAGGGGTCGCTGAACCTGTGCGTTGTGTTACGACCATGTGTCCTCCGGTTGTCGGGATGACGTAGGGGTGCGAGGCTCACTGCGGACTGCGACGTCGCGGGCCGCTCATGCACTCTGATCCGAACCAGGAGACCCGCGGTGGCAACTGAATCCGCAGCCGTCAAGACCACCGCCGCACCGTCGGCAGGCCTGAAGAAAGGCGCGATCGGCATCGTCGCGGTCATCTTCATGGCTGTCGCCAACGCGGCGCCGATCACGGCGATGACCGGCAACGTGCCGATCGCGGTGGGATTCGGCAACGGGCTTGGCGCGCCTGCCGGTTTCCTGTTCGCCACGATCGCGCTGACACTGTTCGCGCTCGGTTATGTCGCGATGGCCAAGCACATCACCACCACCGGAGCCTTCTATGGCTTCATCTCCCATGGGCTGGGCCAGATCTGGGGTATGGCCAGTGGGCTATTGGCGACGTTCGCCTACGTGATCTTCGAGGGTTCGCTGATCGGCGGCTGCGCGTACTTCGCCAACGACGCGGTGAACACCATTGTCGGAGTGAACATTCCGTGGCTGGTGTTCGCTATCGGAGCGATCCTGATCATCGGCGCGCTGTGCCACTTTCACATCAGCCTGACCGCGGCGGTGCTCAGCGTCACCCTGGTATCCGAGGTGCTCGTGCTGGTCGCCCTGGCGTTCTCGGTGATCTTCAAGGGTGGCGGACCGGACGGGTTCATGCTCAACCAGACGGTGTTGCTGAACAATGCATTCGAGAGCCTGCCCGCGGGCGCATTCGGTACTGCGGCGGCGGCCGGGTCGATGGCGATCGGGTTGTTCTTCGCATTCTGGTCGTGGGTCGGCTTCGAGACGACGGCCGTCTACGGCGAGGAGTCGCGCAACCCGAAGAAGATCATCCCGCGGGCCACGCTGATCGCGGTGATCGGGCTGGGCCTGTTCTACACCTTCATCTCCGCGATGGTGCTGGCGGGCAACGGCGCAAAAACGTCGGTCGAGACCTCGATCAGCGCCTCGCCGCTCGACCTGTTCTTCGGGCTGGTGCGGGCCAACCTCGGCACCTTCCTGCTCGACGTCTACAAGATCCTGCTCGTCATCGGATCATTCGCATGCGCGCTGGCTTTTCACAATGCGGCGTCGCGCTACCTCTACGCGCTCGGTCGCGAAATTCCTTCCAGCGCAGCGCGTTCCACGATCGGGGCTACGCACCCCAAGCATGGCTCGCCCTACATCGCCTCGGCGACACAGGCCGTGATCACGCTGGTGATCGTGCTGCTGTTCGCCGGGTTCACCGCAGTGCAGGTGCCCGACGCCAACGGCGTTCCGGTCGACACCCCTTCGCTGGTGCCCTACACCAACATCTACGGCCTGCTGGCGCTGATCGGCACTGCGGCGATCCTGCTGGTGCAGGCCATCTGCTCGGCGGCGGTGATCTGGTATTTCTGGGTGCGAAAGACCCACCCGGGCAACGTGATCACCACGCTGATCGCACCGCTGATCGGCGGTGTGGCCATGTTGTACGTGGTGTGGCTGCTGTGGGATAACCGCGCGTTCGCCGCGGGCTATGCCGCCAACTCGCTGGTGTTCAAGGCCGGCCCATACATCATCCTGGCGGTGTTCGTCCTCGGCCTCACGTACGCGGTGTGGATGCGGTACGCCAAGCCGGACGCCTACGCCGAGATCGGTCGGACGGTGATTGAGGACTCCCACGAGCGGACGGAGGAACCCGCCTAATCCCGCCAACAGACGCAAAAGGCCCCGACACGTCGCGTGTTCGGGGCCTTTGCGTCGCTCGCCGGGAAACACCAACGCTAGATTACTAGCATGCTAGCCTGGCTGACGTGGGCGACGAGGACGTCAAGCAGTTCAACGTGTACCTGCCTGTCGGGTTGATCAGGCGGGTCAAACACCATGCGATCGAGACGGAGTCATCACTCTCGGCGCTGGTGGCCGACGCGCTGCGGGCCTACCTCGACGCCCACGCCAAGCAATCGACGAAGGAGAGCTGAATGACGACCGAGGGCATCGACGCCGTGTTCCTGGAAACCCACAACTGGGGCAAGTCGGCCAAGTTCTTTCAGGGACTCGGCTACGAAATCGAGTTCGCGACGGACCACAACTCTGGCCAACTGCGCCGCGGCGACAGCCCGTACCTATTCGTCGCCGAGGTTCCGGAATCCGAGCCAACGCACAGGCACGTCGTGCTGGGCGTGGCCGATGCGGACGCGTTTGAGCCCGATGCCTCCGTCGAAATCGTCGGCGGGTGGGAGGACACGCACTGGGGCACAAGGTTGATGACGGTCCGTGACCCCGACGGCCGCGAGTGGAAGCTACAGGCGCCTCAAAAGGCTGGGCAGTGACCGACACCGCAGTGCAACCCGACAGCACCGCGGTGCGCACCGCCCTATGGCGCGCACTGCATCTGGAAGTCGACGCGCCACCGCATGTCCTCGACGACCGGATCGGTCTCCAACTGGCCGCGCCCGATCCCGATTGGCGCCGGCGGCCCGACATGAACGAATACGCTACGCCGGGCGTTCGCGCATCGATCGTGGCACGGGCAAGGTTCATCGAAGACTTGGTCACCGAGCAGGCCGACCACGGCGTCGGGCAATACGTTCTTCTCGGTGCGGGCCTGGACACCTTCGCTCAGCGCAGGCCCGAAGTCGCTTCGCGGTTGACGATCTTCGAGGTCGACCAGCCGGGACCGCAGGCATGGAAGCGGCAGCGCCTGGTTGAGCTCGGCTTCGGCATTCCGGAGTGGCTACGGATGGTGCCGGTCAACTTCGAATCCACGTCTTGGTGGGATGGGTTGCTGGCCCACAGCTTTGACGCGGACAAACCGGCCGTTGTCGCGTCGCTCGGCGTATCGATGTACCTCACCAGGGAGGCGACGACGGCGACACTGCGCCAAAGTCAGGCTCTGGCGCCAGGTTCCACGCTGGCCATGACGTTCATGCGTCCGGTGGAACTCGTCGGACCCGACGAGCAGCTCATACATCGCGCGACGGACGCCGCGGCTCGCGCAGCGGGCACACCGTTCATCAGCTACTACGCGCCGGAGGAAATCGTTGCGATGGCCCGCGACGCCGGCTTCGCGACGGCGCGTCATGTGACGGCCGACGACTACGCGCAGCGCTACTTCGCCGATCGGTCCGATGGCCTTCGGCCGTTCATGACCGAAGAGTTGCTGGTGGCGACGACCTAGAAGTACCTGTGAACGTGAATTGTCAGTTTCACGAAAGGCTGGTCCGGACCGGCCCAAGCGCTGTGCGATACATGAGACACAGAAGTGCCGGACCGGCAAGGCGTCCTCGCGGAAGGAGCGGCATCGTCGGGTTACCGTGACACCGTGAACAGCGAGCGAATCCCCGGTGGGGTGGTGCACAAACTGCCTGGAGACCTGCGCACGGCGCTGATCGGGAACGCCACGGCTCTCGCTGCCTGGAAAGACATCACGCCGTTGGCACGCAACGAGTTCATCTGCTGGGTCGAGGATGCCAAACAAGAGAACACCAGGGAGCGCCGTATCCGCCGGACCCAGGAGGAGCTGGAGGAGGGCATGCGCCGGCCGTGCTGCTGGCCCGGGTGCAAGCATCGCGAGCGCACTGGCAGGTAACCGCCCGACCCGGGGGGAGCCAGAAGTCCCAGTCCTCGTCTTCTGTGTTGACGGCCCTACCGATCACGTGCGACGAGCCAGAACCCGAGAAGAAGTCGTGGTTCTCATCAGGGACCTGGTGGCGGGGCTGAGAGAGGCGCTAGCTGCATAAATACATCACGTGAGATCACACGAGAATGTGTAACTGTGGGCAGATTGTGGGCAATATGGGCTATATCCCGTTGACGCATCAGCTTGGAACAGCATCTTCGACGAGTGGGCAAGCGAGGCCAAACATGAACGCCGATGACATCATCGCCAATGACGCCCACCGTGATGCGCTCCGGCTGTCCACCACCGCATTCACGCGGTGGGGCGTCGCTTATCCGGCTGACCCTGGGGCGGATCCGGCGGCCGTTCGCGAGCTGCGGGTCTAGCTGTGGAGCTGCTCACGCTCGAACAGATCAACGCGGCGGCGGATCGGCTGAGGCCGGTGATGCGGCTAACCCCGGTGATCGCGTCGCAGGTGCTGTCGGATCGCACGGGCGAACAGGTGTGGCTCAAGTGCGAGAACCTGCAACGCACTGGGTCGTTCAAGCCCCGTGGCGCCTACAACCGGATCGCCAATCTGAGCATCGAGGACCGGGCTCGCGGTGTGGTCGCGGCCAGCGCAGGCAACCACGCGCAAGGAGTTGCGTGGGCCGCAACCGAGCTAGGGATCGCGTCGACGGTGTTCATGCCGGTCAATGTCCCGCTCCCAAAGCTGGTGGCCACCAAGGCTTATGGCGCGCAAGTTCACCTGATCGGCGAGACCGTCGACGACGCGCTGGTCGCGGCGCGTGAATATTCGGAGCAGCACGGCACGGTGTTGATCCACCCGTTCGATCACGCAGACATCGTCGCCGGCCAGGCCACCGTCGGGCTGGAGATCCTGGAGCAGATTCGGAATGTCGCAACCATCGTGGTGCCGACCGGCGGTGGAGGTCTGGTCGCCGGAATTGCCGCGGCGGCGCACTTTCTGGCGCCGCAGGTCCGGGTGATCGGAGTGCAGGCCGCGAACGCGGCGGCCTGGCCCGGTTCGTTGGCCGCCGGAGCGCCCGTGCGCGCGGAGTCGATGTCGACGATGGCTGACGGCATCGCCGTGGCAATGCCCGGGGTGATCCCGTTTGCCCATGTAAGGGCATTCGCCGATTCGGTTCGGACGGTCAGCGAAGACGCGCTGTCGCGCGCGTTGTTGCTGTGCATGGAGCGTGCGAAACTCATCGTCGAACCGGCCGGGGCGGCAGCGGTGGCAGCGCTGATGACATCGGCACCCGAACTCGGCCTGCACGGCCCCGTTTGCGCGGTCTTGTCGGGTGGCAATATCGACCCGTTGGTGTTGACCCACGTGATCACCCACGGCCTGCGTGCAGCCGGGCGATATCTCGCAGTGAAGGTCACCATCCCG
>DASQCE010000159.1:0-2574 GCA_035634855.1 Mycobacterium sp. | reverse complement strand
CCCCCGCACGACATCCCTAGTCGCAGGCGATCACCGGGTGCGGGTATGGGTGGTGCGGATAGCGCAGGAGGCCGACTACCGCGTCGACATCGACGGCGAGGTCTACGGGCCATACAAGCCGACACTCACCTTCGGGCACGTCATGAGGAATGACAGTTTGCATTGGTTGCTTACCATCGCGGCCAGGCTCAGTTGGCTGTTCTTCATCTGCGTGGGTGGCGTCGTGCTCTGCGCCGTTTTCAGCACCGTGTTGGGTCTCTTCTTCACGGTCGGCGCCTTCCATCTCTCCTCCGCCGTGCGGAAGTTGCTGGCCAAACCGTCGGCGAATCTGTGAATCGTGCAAGGAAATTCGGACCAGAGACCCTTCTTCTTCCTTGTATCGCTGACCGCTCAGATCATTACATCAGCGGCACGACGGCGTCCGCAGACGCGAACGAACGTGCCGACCTGAAAGGGGGCACATCATGAGCGGCAACGGTAAGGCATTGGTGGCCACGGCAATTGCGGGGGTCCTCGTCATCGGCACGGTTTACTGGTGGCAGCGATCGGACGACAATCCCGACACCCCGCGAACTGGCTGCACCACCGTAGTCGTCGCGGCGTCCGTCGAGAAGTCCGACTTGATGGACGCGGTCGCCAAGAGATACAACTCATCCGACCGCCAGGTCAACGGAAGCTGCTACGGAATCTCGGTCACTGCAATGGCGTCCGGCGTCGTAGAGTCCCGGCTTACCGAGGCCAGCTGGGACCCGGCCTGGGGCCCGGCGCCCGATGCGTGGTCGCCTGCGGCGTCGACATGGCTGCAACTGCTGCGCCACGATCGCGCGTCGCACGACCGGCCGGACATCCTGGCCGCCGACAACGCGTCGGTGGTGTCCACGCCGATCGTCCTCGCGATGCCCGAGCCGAAGGCCAAGGCGTTGGGCTGGCCGCAGGCGACGATCGGATGGTCGGACCTGCTCAATCTCGCCAACGACCCGCGCGGATGGGCCTCCAGGGGCCATCCCGAATGGGGCGCCTTCAAGCTCGGCAAGACCAACCCCAACGTGTCCACGTCCGGCCTTTCGGCGACCATTGGTGCGTTCGTGGCCGCCACCGGCACTTCCAGCGACCTCACCCTCGACGCGCTGAAGGAACCGCGCGTGCGCGATTTCGTTGCCGGAGTGGAGAAATCGGTGGCGCACTACGGCGACACCGCGCTCACCTTCTTGACGAACCTGCTGCGAGCCGACGATGCCGGAGCGGCGCTCGGCTATGTCAGCGCGGTGGCCGTCGAGGAGAAGTCCATCGTGGACTACAACGAGGGCAACCCCACCGGCGACCTCGAGACGAAGGGACAGCACGGCAAGCCGCGAGTACCGCTGGTCGCGATCTATCCGAGGGAGGGGACGCTCGACAGCGACAGTCCCTTCGCGATTCTTGAGGCCCCCTGGTCCGATGTGGGCAAGCAGGCCGGCGCCAAGGACTTCCTGGCCTACCTGCACGAGCCGGCCCAGCAGGAGTTGTTCACCGACGCGGGGTTCCGCACCTACGACGGACGGCCCGGAAAGGCGGTGAGCGAAAGCGATTACCTGACCGAAGATGTCGGCGTCACGCTGTCGCCCCCGAGCCCGCCGGTGCTGGCCGCGGTCCGCGCCGCGTGGTCGGACCTCCGCAAGCCGGCGCGCGTATTGCTGGTGCTGGACGTATCCGGGTCGATGGGACAGTCGGCGGGCGGAGGCAAGACGAGGCTGGAACTCGCGCAGGCCGCGGCGGTGAACGGGCTGTCCCAGCTGTCCGACGCCGACCAGGTCGGATTGTGGACGTTTCCCTCGCAAGGCCAGGTCTACTGGCAGCAGATGGCACTCGAGCCGCTCGGCCCGCAGCGGGAGCAGATGATCGCCCGCATTCAGCAGTTGATCCCGGCGGGCGGCACGCCGCTCTATGCCGCGACCAGGAAGGCGTCGGAGGCCGTTCGCGCAGGCGCCGGTGACGACACCATCAACGCGGTCGTGGTGATGACGGACGGCAAAAACGAGTATCCGGATGACAACGACGTCGACGGGCTGATCCGACAGCTCGGCGACCAGGCTCTCGAAGGCGGCGTCCGGGTGTTCACCATCGCGTATGGCGAAGACGCCGATTTGGATACCGTCAAGCGCATCTCTGAAGCGTCGCGCGCCGCGGCGTACGACGCGTCCGACCCGCAGACGATCGACGCGGTATTCACCAACGTCCTGTCGAACTTCTGATGGCACGCAACGGTATTGGGGCACGGCTGCTGGCGGGCGCGCGCGACCCGTGGGCATTGCTGTTGTCGGTGTTCGGCGGCGGCATGGCGTGGGCGTTCGGCGCGCCCGTCCCGCTGTCGGTCGGCACCGCCGCGGGGATGCTGGGTACCGCGGCGACAGTCGGTGCGTTCACGCGGCCGCGGGAGGACGCGCCGGAACAGCTGCGATCGGGCACCCCGCAGCAGGGGTTGGTCATCCTGCTCGACGGCCACGTGCGCTCACTGCGGACGCTGCAGACAAAGGCACTGCCCGACGTCGTGCAGACCAAGGCCGAAGACGCACTCGCGGCCGCCGATGCCGCTCG
>DASQCE010000158.1:0-2521 GCA_035634855.1 Mycobacterium sp. | reverse complement strand
CCCGTGGGACGGCCACCCGCTCGCGCACAGCATGCAGAACCTGATCGAGGGCGAGCCCGCCCTGCCCGCAGGCAGAGCCCTCGACATCGGCTGCCTGCACGGCATGAGCGCCGAGGACCGCGATCCGTAAGTGCGCGAGGTCACCGCAGTTAGTGCGCCGGACGCTCGACTGCTGTTGGTGGCTTTCGTGCCCGGCGGTTCGTGGGGCGTGCCCGGGATCGATCCGGACGAGGTACAGCGCATGTTCGCGACGGCGTGGACGCTGCTGTCGTGAGGGAGCGAGCCGGCGATGGACCACAACGGCAAGAACCCGGCGCGCCACTACCTGTTTCGACGGGCATCGTAGAGCGCGGCGACGTCGGGCAGACTCACCTTCAGCGCGGGGTTGCGCGGCAGTTCGTCGACAACGGCGAACGCGACCGGCACGTTGTACACCGGCAATGATTGGCGTAAAAAGTCTTTGAGTTCATCGTTGGATAGAGCCGGCATGCCCGGAGTAGCTTCGATCGCCGCGAACGGCACCTGCCCCAGGCGCTCATCCGGCACGCCCACCACGCAAGCGTCACGCACCGCCGGATGTGAGATCAGCACGCGCCGAACGGTTTCCGGCAGGACCTTGAAGCCGCCACGGTTGATAGCGCCGTCGGCCCTGCCGTGCAGCGTGACGAAGCCGTCGGCGTCGATCGATGCGATGTCGGTGGTACGGATCCAGTCGGGGCTGATCGGTGCCACCCTGGCTTCCAGCAGGCCCTGCTCACCCGTGGGCAGTTCGGCTCCGCTGTCAGCGTCGACGATGCGCACCCGGGTATCGGGCAGCGGCCTGCCAACGCTGTTGCGTTTGGATTCACCGAATTCGTCGACGTCGTCGGTTGTCCACGCACACAATGAGCCAGCGAATTCCGTTGCCCCATAGGCCAACCGGACTGGTATGTTGAAGCGTCTCTCGAACTCGTCGCGAATCTCCGGGTCGAGCGGACCCGATGCGCTGATCAGGAAATCCAGCGACGCCAGGTCTTCCCTGGGCACGTCGGCGTCGAGCAGCATGCGGATGACGGCGGGCTGTACGCCCGAGCGCTTGATGCCGTGCGTCTTGATCGCGTGAACGAACCCGTCGACGGTGAACCGCTCGAGCATCACGATGCGCCTGCTGTTGTGCACCCCGGCGACCAGCTGACATATCCCGATGCCGCCGAACTGCCAGTAGGCGAACTCCGGTGGGGAGCCCGGCGCGGCTTTCTCTCCGCTGGTCACGCTGAACACGGTGCGCTCCAACACCGCCGTCCTGATCTCCTGCCGTTTCGGCGGGCCGGTGGTGCCACTGGTCAGAATTTGAAGGGCCACACCGGGTTCGGCCTCGACATGTTGGCGGCTGACGTCGCGATGTTCCAGCCCTCCGACGGCCGTGACGAGCGGCGCGGTCAACGAGATCGCCACGCCCGCAGTGCCCGCGCGCCTGGCGGCCGTGATGACTTCGTCGGCCCAGTCTTCGCGGTCGGCGACGATGGCCGACAGCTCCAACTGTTCGACGTCGCGACCGATCGATTGCGGCGACTGAAAGGAGTAGATCATCGACACGGGGCGACCGGCGGCGAGGAAACCGATGATTGCGGCGGCGTGCGGCAGCCGGTTGCGTACCACCAACCCGACCGGTGCGCTGTCGGTGACGCCGGCGTCGCGCAGCACCGAAGCGATGGCATCGGCATACTCGGTGATGTCGTCGCCGGAATACCAGCGGCCCTCGAACTCGATGCACGGTCGCTCGCCGTAGCTCGCCAACGCTGCCGCAAACGTTTCGGTAAAGCTTTCGGGCACGAGTAGACCCTAGCCAAGATTGCACCCAGGGTTGTTATGCGGGCGGATCCACAGCCGTGAGCGCAATCTTGAGCTGCCGCCCAGCGCACTCACAGCCCACGCACACCCTGGTCGGCGATCCTCGGCCGGTGGGCGTGCGGCTGTGTTCGATCCTCGTCGCGCTGAGCTTGGCCGGCGCGACCGTCGCCGGATGCGCCGCCCCGACCGATTCCGGCGCACCACAATGGCTCACGCCGCCGATGGGATGGAACTCGTGGAACTCCGGCATTCCGTTGACCGAGGACACGGTCAAGGCCACCGTTGACGCAATGGTGTCCTCCGGCATGCGCGACGCAGGCTATCGCTATGTGAACCTCGACGCGGGCTGGGCGGCACCGACACGGGGGCCCGACGGCAAACTGGGTGCCGATCCGAAAACGTTTCCGCACGGCATCGCGGCGTTGGCGCGTTACGTACACGACCTGGGCATGCTCCTCGGCCTGTATGCCAGCCCGTACGACGAGAGCTGCGGCCAGGATCCCCGGATCGCCAGCGCGGGACACGAGGACACCGACGCACGGACGTTCGCGGCGTGGGGCGTCGACTACCTGAAATACGACTGGTGCCACAACGACGCGGACCACGCCAATCAGGTCAAGCTCTTCACCGCGATGCGAAATGCGCTGCACGCCACGGGCCGTCACATCTTCTACAGCATCAATCCGAACAG
>DASQCE010000157.1:0-3956 GCA_035634855.1 Mycobacterium sp. | reverse complement strand
GCGCAGCGGCGCCAGACCCGTACTGCCCGCGACCATCAACACGTCGCCGCCGTCACGGTCGACATGCATGCCGCCGTGCGGGTTGGACAACCGCCACCGGTCGCCGGGCTTGGTCTCGCCGACGATCGCGGTGCTGACCATGCCGCCGGTGACCGACCGGATGTGGAACTCGACGGCTCCGCCGCGGTCGGCGGGGATAGCGGGGCTCAGGTACCGCCACCTCCGCGGCCACTGCGGCACCTGGACCGTGACGTACTGGCCGGGGTAGTAGTACAGCGGCTGATCCAGCTGCAGCCGGACCACCGAGACGTCGCGGGTGGTCCGCATGTGTTCGATCACCGTGCCGTCGCGGTACGGCGGACCCTTCTCGGCGTCCGCGGCGCCACGCATCACCCCAATGATCAGCGCGACCGCGTCGTGGGCCGCTTCGGCGAGCTTGTCGTCCCAGCTCTCGATCAGGTGACTGCGCAGCGTGGTGAGCAGCGCATCCTGCATGCTGTCGTAATGCCGTTGCGTGACACCGTATTTGCGGTGGTCGCGACCAAGCTGAGCGAGGAACGCCACCGGCTCTTGGGCCCGTTGAGCGATCAACTCGGAGAACAACCACGTCATCGCCTTCGCGAACGCGGCGCGCTGCGTACCCATGTCTGGCGGGAACAGGTCGCGGGCCGAGATGTCGATGGCGAACCAGCGGGTGTAGAACCTGCGGATAACTTCGTCGGACCCCAACGCAGGATCGACCGCATCGCGCAGCATGCGCAGCGCGTCACGGTCGTCGAGTCCCACGCCGCCCGAGTTTAGGCGGGCGCAGACCTACCCTGGCGAACAGCCGCGATGACGATCAGCGCGGCACCGGCGATCGCCCAGCACGTCAGTACCGCGATCGCGGTCGTCGCCCCTGCACCGTCGAAAAATGCGGTCGATCGCAGCAACGTCGCGTTGGCGCCCTGCGGCAACCACTGACCGAGGGTGCCCGTGGTGGGTGTGCCGTACAACAGGCGAGCCCAACGAGGTCGCAGGCATGATGGATTCCTTTTCATCCGATGTTGAATTAATCGCTCCGTTGCGAGCGTAATGCCGCGCGGTCACTATTCAACAGATATTGAAATGATACCGTCGACATATGCCTTCAGCAGCCAAGACGACGAAGCGCAGAGGCCGACGCCAGGGCGAACCGGTGTCCCGTGACGCGGTGCTGTCTGCGGCGAAGCAGCGGTTCGCGACCGAGGGTTACGAGAAGACCACGCTGCGCGTGATCGCCCAGGACGCGCACGTCGACCCGTCGATGGTGCTCTACCTGTTCGGGTCGAAAGAGGAGCTGTTTCGCGAGTCGCTGCGCCTGATCATCGACCCCGAGGTGTTGGTCGCGGCGCTGACCGGCGCTGCCGACGACGATCCCGACATCGGCACCCGGATGGTGCGCACGTATCTGCGAATCTGGGAGACACCCGACACCGCCGCGAGCATGCGGGCGATGCTGCAGTCGGCCACGTCGAACTCCGACGCCCAGGACGCGTTCCGCGGCTTCATGCAGAACTACGTGCTGACCGCGGTGTCCGGCGTGCTGGGTGGAGGCGAGGAGGCCCGGCTGCGGGCGATCCTGGCGGCGAGCACCCTGGTCGGTACGGCGATGCTGCGCTACATCATTCAGGTGCCGCCGCTGGCAACGCTGTCAGCCGACATAGTGGTGAAGCTGATCGCGCCAACGGTGACGCGTTATCTGACCGCGGCCGCCGACGAGCTGGGCCTGCCTGACCTATAACCCGTGAATTCCTTTGTACAGCACAAGAAGACCGATCACGATCAGGATGCCCGCGACGAGAGTGGCGTGCTGACGCTCCATCCAGTCCTTGAGCCGCCGCAGCGGTTCGTCGAGACTGTCACCCGAAACCGCATACGCCAGAATGGGAATCGCGACGGTCGAGCCGGCGAACGCCACGTACCACGCTTCTGCGATCCATGCACCGGTCGTGCCCAGCCCGGCGGTCCCGATCGCCAAACCCGCTGCGGCGCAGATGAATAGCACCTTGGGGTTAACGACTGTCAGCGCCACACCTGCAAGGGCGGCCCTGGCAGGAGTGAGCTTGCCGAGACTCTGCATCCAGCCAGGGGTATGCCCGGAGTGCTTGCGGGTCAGCCATCGGTAGATGCCGAACGCGATCAGCGCGGCGCCGACGACGATGCGCAGCCACGACGCCCAACCCGGTGGCTTGCTGAGGCCACCCAACAGGTTTGACACCTCTAGAAAGATCGCGGTCAGCGCCGCCAGGCCAACAAGCCAGCCGGCCAGGAAGGCCAGGCCCGTCGGCCGGGGTCGCGGCGTGTGCAGCACCAGCACCGCCGGGATGATGGACAGCGGCGAGAGCGCAACGACCAACGCCAGCGGGATGAGTTCGGTGAGCACGCGCTCAATCGTCCCCGAAACGCCGACGCCCGCCTACACCGAACGGCCGGCGTGATACCGGCAGGCCTTCCAGTCGGCGCCCTCGCGGAAGAAGTCGATGTCGAGCGTCTTGGCGTCGCCGCGGTTGGCCGCGACGAATCGGACGTTGGCGACGGCGTCATCACCCGTCACATCGACCGAGTTGACCGTGATCTGTGTCGGGCCGTCGGACCTTCTGCTCTCGTACCACCCTGCTTTGTAGCCGTCAGCGCGCAGCATGTCCTCGCATACGTGCGCGGCGAACGCCGCGAAATCGGATCGGTTGTATGAGCCGTTCATCCCGTTGAGCACCGCGCGCACCCGGTCTGCGTCCGTTGCCGTCGGCGTCGACCCCGTCGAGAACACGATCAACACCGCGGCGATGGGCAGCGCAGCGGCCACCGCACCGGCGACGAGGAGCCCGGGACGGGCGTTGATGGGCATGAGCTCACGATCGCCGATGACAGCCCGCGCGGACGCCCGACGCGCCGCACGCAAAAAAACATAGACTTGAGCGGAACAGACTCAACCTTGACGACGTTGGACATCGCGACAAGCATTTTGCCCAGCCCTTTCAAGACTGATCGGAGTAGTGGTGGACTCGTTCAACCCGACGACCAAGACCCAGGCGGCGCTGACTGCGTCCTTGCAGGCGGCGACCGCTGCAGGCAACCCGCAGATCACGCCCGCCCACCTGTTGATGGCACTGCTCACGCAGAACGATGGCATTGCCGCCCCACTCCTTGAGGCCGTCGGCGTCGAACCTGCAACTATCCGCACCGAGACGCAGCGGCTCCTCGACCGGCTGCCCCGCGCCAGCGGCGCGGCATCTCAGCCGCAGCTGAGCCCCCAGTCGCTGGCTGCGATCACGGCGGCCCAGAACCTCGCCACCGAGATGGACGATGAGTACGTCTCGACCGAGCACTTGATGGTCGGCCTGGCTGGAGGTTCGGGTCGTTCCGCAGGCGACTCGGACGTCGCCAAGCTGCTGACCGGGCACGGCGCCTCCCCGCAGGCGCTGCGAGAGGCGTTCGTCAAGGTCCGCGGCAGCGCCAGGGTGACCAGCCCCGACCCCGAGGGCAGCTATCAGGCGCTGGAGAAGTACTCCACCGACCTGACCGAACGTGCCCGGGAGGGCAAGCTCGACCCAGTCATTGGTCGCGACAACGAGATTCGTCGCGTCGTGCAGGTGCTCTCCCGTCGCACCAAGAACAACCCGGTGCTGATCGGTGAGCCCGGCGTCGGCAAGACCGCGATCGTCGAGGGCCTGGCGCAGCGCATCGTGGCAGGCGACGTGCCGGAGAGCCTGCGCGACAAGACCGTTGTCTCGCTGGACCTCGGGTCGATGGTCGCCGGGTCGAAGTACCGCGGTGAATTCGAGGAGCGGCTCAAAGCCGTGCTCGACGACATCAAGAACTCGGCGGGCCAGATCATCACGTTCATCGACGAGCTGCACACCATCGTCGGCGCAGGCGCGACCGGCGAGTCCTCGATGGACGCCGGCAACATGATCAAGCCGATGCTGGCGCGCGGC
>DASQCE010000156.1:0-13941 GCA_035634855.1 Mycobacterium sp. | reverse complement strand
CGGAGAAGGCATGGGAGTGCGCCTCTGACCTGTCCCGGTATAAGGAATGGCTGTCGATTCATCGGGTGTGGCGGTCGAAACTGCCCGAGACGCTTGAAAAAGGCACGGTCGTCGAGTCCATTGTCGAGGTCAAGGGCATGCTGAACCGGATCAAGTGGACCATCGTCCATTTCAAGCCGCCGGAGGCGATGACGCTCAACGGCGACGGCAGGGGCGGCGTCAAGGTCAAGCTGATCGGCAAGGTCAAACCCTCTGAAAAGGACTCAGGGGGCTCGACGGTCACGTTCGACGTACACCTCGGCGGCCCGGCGTTGTTCGGGCCGATCGGCATGGTGGTGGCGGGTGCGCTCAAGGGCGATATCCGCGAGTCGCTCAACACGTTCAAGTCGGTGTTCGCCCCGGCTGTCTAGCACAAGCGGCCATCAGAACGGTGGTGGTTCATAGTTGGCGGCGAGCCAGGCTTGGCGTTGTCGTTCTTCTTCGGCGATGAGTTCGGTTCTTTCGCGTCGTTCCTGGTTGATGCGGTCGCGGCGGTCCTGTTCGCGGGTTTGCTTGCGCCGCGGCATCATCACCCCGCGATAGGGGGCGGGCTCAGCGAGGGTCGGTACCGGCAGCTCACCCGTGGACTGCGCTAGCGCCGGAAACATGCTGGCGCCATGAGGTTCGGTGGTGTAGGTGTGCCCGGTCCGGGCCGTCAGAATCACCGTGCCGTCGGGCAACTGCTGGTCTGGCCAGCCGCCCGGGCCGGTATGGAACGTCTTGATCAGATGATGTTAGCGATTTCGCAAAGGACACTTTAAACCGCGGGTCGCGACCACGTCATAGAGCAGATGTTTACGGGTGGAGTTCGATGGGGTCGATGAGGTCCCGCGCGATGACCACCATGAAGATGGCGTAGATCATTACTCCGAACCCGATTCCGACGATCGCGACCCATCGGCCCGTGAGCCCGTCTCGCTTTATGCGGGAAAGTGCGACAAATCCCAAAGCCAGCGAAACCGTCGCCGCCAATAGTGCTGCCCACCCGCCGACCAGTGGCCACGCGACCGCACCGACGACAGCCATCACCGTCGAGGCAACCGCCGTCTGATCGATCCGCGGCTGAGGGGTGGTCATGGGCTAACCTCCCCTCCGAGTTCTTACCTACGAGCGGTATGTCCTGGTCAGGATGGTATCCGACGGGCCGCGCATATTGCCTCGAGGAGCTTGAGCCGGTGATGGCACCGAATCGACGAAGTACGTTCTAAGCGAGTTGGCCGTGAGCGTTGGACGGCGGCGCCCGGGCGCCGCCGTTTGTTCGCTCATAGTGGGTAGCTCTGCCACTCCCAGCGGAGTTTTGCGAGTACATTCCACCAACGCGGCACCAACGCGCATGGTGCGCGGTGTGGGTGTGAGTCACGCACACAATGCCAACCACGTTCTTGGCTGCGTCGATGTCGATGGGGTGCGACAAGTGTTTCGCCGCCGGGCGTCCGGACTTGCATGGTGTTAAATGATCCCGCGCTGCCCGCCTCATGCCTGCGATATTGTCCGCGTGTCGCGCCCCATTACAGTTGCCTTCCCGCCCGACAGGCGTGCCGATGTGGGCTCTGCGGCGAGACGGTCGCGAAAGCGAAGCCCGACAAAGTCTTTCGGACGGCGTCGATCTGGCAGCGTTCGGCGGCTGCGACGCGGGCACGGATGGCACTTTAGGGCAGCGGGCTCACGTCGGGTTAGGCATGGCCACAACTCGCCCCGCGACATGCTCAGCACGGCGCAGCGCCATCACGACGCGCTTTTAGCCGGATATGAATAACGGCACAGGTAGGCCCCGGCGCTACGGAGGCCCGTATTGGACGTTGACCGTCCAGTGGAGCAGAGCGTCGTTGTCGGGGTCGGCGAAGCACGTCGTGGCAACGACGAGCCCGTTGGGCGATTCGCCCTCGGCGCCTTTGGCTTTCGCCCAAGCAGCGCGCTCGATCTCATCCCGCGTTGCCCCGCGCCCAAGCACCACATCGAATCTGTCCGGACGATAGGACGGCTCAGCCATGCCGACCATTGCCGGTGATGTCGACGGCCGTACAGCTCGTCGACACGCTCCTTGGATCGCGGCGCTGTCACGACCGGCCCGAACTTGAAACCGTTAGACGTCGAACGCTGCCACACTAAACGCTGTGCGTGCGGCGGATGCGGTCGAAGCGATCGCCGTCGAAGTTTTCCGTCAGTGCGAGTGCAGCGGTCAGCCGGTCAGTATGTCGGTGATTAGTCGGGCGCTGGAACAGTTGCAGGGGCATCGGCCGTCGTGCCGGTGCGGGGTGGCGTACGGCCTCAGGGATTGATCGCTGTCGAGGACATCCCCCAACCGAACTCATTCGCGGCTTGATGTGGTGACGGCCTCGGCGATCTCAGTGTCACCGGAGACCACCTCGAAGGTCTGACCTGCCGTGGCCGGCGTATCGAGAACTGCAAGCAGCACCGCCGCGACATCTTCGCGGGGGATGTCGCCGCGCCCGGTTTGGCTCGCAATCGTGACGCGGCCTGTCCCCGGATCGTTGGTGAGATGGCCAGGTCGGACGATAGTCGAATCGAGACCGGTGCGGCTGCGGACGTTGTCGTCGGCAGCTCCTTTGGCCCGCAGATACGCCACGAAGACCGGATTACCGGCGTCGTCCGGCGCCTCGGCGTCCGCGCCCATCGACGAGATCATCACGTAGCGGCTGACTTTCGCTGCTTCCGCGGCGTCCGCCAACAGAATGGCGGCGTCGCGGTCGACGGTCTCTTTGCGTGCCGCGCCGCTACCGGGACCGGCCCCGGCGGCGAACACCACGGCATCGGCAGCTTCCAGATGGGCCGCAACCTCGTCGACTGACGCCTGTTCGAGGTCCAATACCACCACAGCTGCACCGGCCGCCTCCAGATCCGCGCTGTGTTCCGGATTTCGGATGAAGCCGGCGACCGAGTCGCCGCGCTGCGTGAGAAGCCGCTCCAGAATCAAGGCGATCTTGCCGTGTCCGCCGGCGATGACAACGCGCGTCATCCCGCGAACACCTGTGAATCATCAGCGAAAGCCTTGAACTCCAACGCATTCCCCGCTGGATCGAGCAGGAACATCGTCCATTGCTCGCCGGTCTGCCCCTCGAAGCGCACGTGCGGCTCGATCACGAACTCGACGTGCGCGCCGCGCAGTCGGTCAGCCAGCTTGTGGAACTCCGAAATCGTCAAGATAACCCCGAAGTGGGGGACCGGGACATCGTGCCCGTCGACCGGATTGTGAATCGATTGGGAGCGGCCCGGCGCGAGATGGGTGACGACCTGGTGGCCATGCAGGTTCCAGTCGATCCACGTCGCGGCGCTGCGGCCGTGTTCGAGACCGAGTACCTGGCCGTAAAACTCGCGGGCGGCGGCAAGATCGTCGACCGGCATCGCGAGGTGGAAACGCGGGATGGGGGAGTCAAGGAGTGTCACATATCTATTTCTAGACCTCCGCGGGCGGCAGGCCCAGGCCCGCGAAGTAATCGCGGGTCCGAGCGGCAATCGCTTTTGCGCTGCCCTTCGGTGCGGGATACATGTCCTGTTCAATGATCAACCGCAGGTCCCGGTTCAGCGCCGTGAGGTCGTCGAGCAGCGGTTTCATGGCTGGTGCTCCGAGCGGCGGCTCGACCATGGCGCCTCGCTGGACGGCCTCGTAGAAACCGACATGCTCCTCGCGGGCCTTCGCGGCCACCCTCGGATTCACCTGCTTGAGGTGGATATAGCTGATCCGGTCGGGGTGGCGGCCAACGATGTCGCGGTTGTCGCCCGAGCAGTACTCGATGTGGCCGGTGTCGAGGCACAGCGAGACGAACTCCGGATCGGTGTCGTCGAGGAATTTGTCGATGAACACCTGGGTGTCGACATGCGTGTCGACGTGGGGATGGAAGGCGAGCCGCACGTCAAACTGCTCCGCGACGACCTTGCCGAGCTGCGACTGGCCGTCAACCAGGTCACGCCACTGCTCAGCGGTCAGTTCCGCCGGCTGGGTGAGCGCACCCGTGTGCAGGTCGGTGTACATCTCCGGCAGCACCACGAGGTGGTGCACCTCCATCGCGGCGAGCAGTTCGCACACCGCGAAGGCGCCGCGTCGGCTCTCCTCGAATGCCTCGGCGCCGCGATGCGTGGCAGTGCCGACCGTGCCTCCCGTCAGGGTCAGCCCGCGCTTTCCGAGTTCGTCTTTGAGTTGTCCGGGATGGGTGGGCAGGTAGCCGAACGGGCCCAGCTCGATTGTGCGGAAACCGGATTCGACGACCTCGTCGAGGAACGTCGACCAGTGCGGCTGCTTGGGATCGTCCGGGAACCAGATACCCCACGAATCTGGTGCGGTGCCCAGGTGCAGGCGTGCGTACGGAGTCATGGTGGCGTCCTTTCAGGCCGGGGCCAGCGTCGTGTGGATTTCATCGACCGTGACGGGCGCTGCCTGCCGCGCCGACTCCTTGGCCGCGTCGACCACCCGCATGACCCGGTGGGCCGACGGAAAGCTGGTGTCCATCGGCGCGTTGGCGACGATGCAGCGGACGAAATGCTGGACTTCCGCGACGAAAGCCTCCGCGTAACCGGTCCCGACACCGCCCCCGGGCATGGCTGCGACATCGGTGAAGTACGGATGCTGTGGGCCGGTGAACACGCGCCGCGGCCCCGCCAGCGATGCCGGACCATCGTCGGTGTGCAAGTAAAACTCGCCCGCGCTGATGGAGTCGAACCGTGCATGACCGTGCGAGCCATGGATCTCGAGCCCGAGCGAGTTCGGCACACCGGAGGCGACGCGGTTGACGTGGATCTGTCCGACGGCGCCGTTGGTCAATTCGACTGACAGGAGGGCGATGTCGTCGGTGTCGACGATGCCGAACTCCGACGAGCCGGGAATGGGGCGACGATCGATCACCGTACGCAGCGTCGACGAGATGATCTCGCGGACAGGCGCGATGACGTGCTGGACGGCATCGATTGCGTGGGTGCCGATGTCGATCAACGCACCGGCGCCTGCGGTCTCCTTCGCGTATCGCCAGCTGAACGGTGCGTCGGCCGAGGCCGCGTAGTCCGCGTTGTACCACGCGGTGAAACTGTGCACCTCGCCAATCGCATTGGCGGCCAGGAGGTCGTGCACCGCGGCCAGACCGGGTAAGCGCCGGAACGAGAACCCAACACCGGTGACCGCGCCGGACTGCCCGGCAAGTGCAACGAGTTCAGCGGCCTCGGCGGCGTTTCGCCCGAGCGGCTTTTCGGTGAGAACATGCTTGTCCGAGCGCAGTATCGCCGGTAGCACCTCGGCGTGCACGCTATTTGGCAGCGCCACGCTGATTGCATCGATGCTTGCATCGTCGAGCACACGCTGGAGGTCGGCGGTGGCGTCGGTGTAGCCGTAGCGGTCGGCCGTTCGGCGGGCAAGCTCGATGTTCGGGTCGACGACCACCGCCGGGTCGATCTGGACGCTCTCGAGTCCGGCGGCCATCGATACGTTGCGATACCCGAATGCATGGGCCTGGCCCGCTGCTCCCGCACCGACGAGGGCGACTCGGAGAGTCGTTCGTTCTGACATCATCATCTCCTTTTGGAACGTTCCATACATGGTGATACATGGTGCACACAGCTGTGTCGCATGTCAACAGGCGCGCAAATAACCGCTGGTAAGGGAGCGCTCCAGGACTACGAGTGGGCGGGCGGAGGCGCCGAGGTTCTGCGGGTGCGCAGGATGGGGTCGAGCAGCGTCACCCCGCGAGGGGCGTCCGGTGTGTCGATGCGACGCACCAGTTGGTGCGCTGCCAACCGACCCATTTCCGCGTAGTTGTTGTCAACTGTCGTCAGGCCGATGAAGCCCGTACGGGCGAGATAGCTGTTGTCGTAGCCGACGACACTGAGGTCAAGGGGCACCGACAGACCGATCGACTGCGCGTGGGACATGACGATCAGGGCGGCGTAGTCGTTATTGGCGAGAATCGCTGTAGGCCTGATGGTTTCGTCTAGGAGTGCCTGTGCTGCACGCACGTCACCGGACTCGCTGCGATCGCTGACCTCCACTTGGACGGCGTCACCGAGCCCATGGCGGAACATCTCCGCGCGATAGCCCTCGGTGCGTAATTCCGCAGCGCGACCCGTTCCCGCCAGATGCGCGATGCGCGTGTGGCCGAGGTCGATGAGGTGCGCCACCGCCGACGCTGCGCCTGCACGATCGTCGCCGCTGACCACGTCCACACGGGGCAGATCGGGCTCACGTCCCGACACCACGACCGCCGGCATGCTGCGAGCGGCTGCCGTCAACGAGTCGGTGACCGGCATGGTGCCGAGGAAGAGCAGCCCGTCGACGCGGGCCTCGATGAATGCGTCGAGCACGGATGAATCGGTCTCGAGCTGATGGGCCTCCGACAGGAACAGATTGAGTCCCAGCGACGTGAGCTCCGAGCGTACGGAGTCGAGCAAATCGATGAACCAGGGGTTGCCCATGTCGCTGAGTAGTGCGCCAATTGTGTGCGTACGTTGCTGCACAAGCGATCTGGCCGCGGCGTTCGGCCGGTAGCCGAGTTCCTGAGCGGCGCGCAGTACCGCTTTGCGGCGGGATTCGCTGACACCGGGCTGTCCGCGTAGCACCAATGAGACCAACGACTTCGACACGCCAGCACGGCTGGCCACGTCGAAGATCGTGGGGCGATCGGCCATGGGTTCAACCCTATGCTCGGTCGCTCCTGGGTGGAGCGATCCACAAATTCTAGCCGAGATGGCACGCCGAGACGCTGATACCCGACGACTTTTCTATGCGGTGACCTTGACATGGGGTGTGACCCACATTACCGTCTGCGTATTGGAACGCTCCAAAGAGCTATCGATGGAGCCGAGTGAAGGAACATCGCCGCATGTCACGTCATCACCGTCGCAGCAAAACAGCAGGCGTCGCAGTAGTTGCCCTCGCGGCCGTGCTGGCCCTCGCATCGTGCTCGAGCACGGGCGGACGACCACGCACCTCCGACAGCGGACTGACGGCAGGCACCGCTGACACACCTCGCGTGACCGTGGCGATGGTTACCCACGGTGTCCCGGGCAACGCCTTCTGGGACTTGGTCCGCAAGGGCGCCGAGACTGCGGCGGCCAAGGACAACATCGAGTTGCGCTATTCGGCTGACCCCGAAGCGCCCAACCAGGCCAACCTCGTCCAGGCGGCGATCGATAGCAAGGTGGCCGGCGTCGCGGTCACTCTCGCCAAGCCCGACGCAATGGCGCCCGCGGTCAAGGCTGCACTGGCCGCGGGGATCCCCGTCGTCGGCCTCAATGCGGGCTTCGACACCTGGAAATCCCTTGGTGTGCAGCAGTATTTCGGTCAGGACGAGGCCTTATCGGGACGTACCGCCGGCGAACGGTTAACGAGCGATGGCGCCAAGAAAGTGCTGTGCATCATCCACGAGCAGGGCAACGTCTCACTCGAGTCGCGTTGTTCCGGTGTCGCCCAGGGCTTCAAGGGCCAGACCGAACAGCTCAACGTCAACAGCAAGGACATGCCGTCGGTAGAGGCCGCGGTGACCGCCAAGCTCCAGCAGGACCCGTCCGTCGACCACATCATCGCCCTGGACGCATCCATCGCCCTGACCACGGTCCAGTCGAAGAAGACGGCGGGCAGTACTGCGGTCGTCGACACGTTCGACACCAACGCCGAACTCGTCGCCGCGATCAAGAACGGTGACATCGGCTGGGCTATCGATCAACAACCCTTCCTGCAGGGCTATCTCGCCATCGACTCCTTATGGTTGTACATCAACAACCGCAACACGATTGGCGGCGGAACTCCAGTGCTCACCGGCCCTGCGTTCATCGACAAGAGCAACATCGACTCCATCGCGAAGTACGCCGCCAACGGCACGCGGTAGGGCGTCACGCCAGCTGGGCCCGCAGGTTCCGCTTGAGCACCTTGCCGTAGCTGTTCTTCGGTATCTCGTCGATGAACTCGTAGCGCTTGGGCCGTTTGAAGCGCGCGATGCGTTCCAACAGATAGGCGTCCAGCTCTGCGGACGATGCTGAGCCGACGATGAACGCGACGACGACCTCGCCCCACTCCGGGTCGGGCGCCCCGACGACGCACGCCTCCGAAACCCCTGGGTGCTCGATTAGCACCTCTTCCACCTCGCGCGGGTAGATGTTGCTTCCGCCGCTGATCACCACGTCCTTGGAGCGATCGCGCAGCGTCAAGAACCCGCTGGCATCGAAGGACCCCATATCGCCGGTGTGTAGCCACCCGTCCCGCAGAGTGGATGCGGTTGCGTCGGCGTTCTTCCAGTAGCCGGACATCACGACATCACCGCGGCAGACGATTTCACCGATCTCGTCGATCGCAGCAGGCGAGCCGTCCGTGGCGAGCACCGCGACGTCCACGCCGGATCTCGCGTAACCCACGGAGCCGAGGACGGCGTCGTCCGCATTGAGGTGGTCGGCCCGACGCAGGCCGGTGATGGTCATGGGCGCTTCACCTTGGCCATAAAGCTGGACGAAGATCGGGCCGAACGCCGGCATCGCCTTCTTCAGACTGTCGACGTACATTGGTCCGCCGCCGTACACCACCGTCTTCAGGTCGCGCGGGCGAGGACGTCCGGTCTGCACCAGGCGCTGCACCATCGTCGGCGCGAGAAACGCACTGCACCCAGGGTAGTGGTCGCAGAGGTCGAGGAATTCGTCGGGTTCAAACGTCCCCGATGCCGGCACCACCTGGCGGGCGCCGCGCAGCACGTACGGAGGGACGTAGAGGCCGGAACCATGCGACATCGGTGCGCCATGGATGAGGCTGCAGTTCTCGTCGGGCGCATCGAAGTCCGCGAGATGGGAGACGGTCATCGCCATCAGGTTGCGGTGCGACAGCATCGCGCCCTTCGACCGGCCGGTGGTTCCGCTGGTGTAGAACAGCCACGCCAGCGTCGACGGGTCGGTGTTGACCGGTGGCGTCGACGGCGTTGTGTCGAAAAGGCTTTCGTATGCATCGGTGCCGATGGTCTCGATCGGGACTGCGGTCAACGGCGCTAGTTCCCGAGCGATCTTCGGCCACGCGAACACCTGTGCCACACCGGCGTCGTCGAGGATCTGCTCCATTTCGCGAGGATGTAGCTTGCAGTTGATCGGGACGAAAACCCGCTCTGCAGCCCAGATCGCAAACATCAGCTCGACGATCTCCGGGCGGTTCTCACTTGCGACGGCGATGCGTGCGCCGGGCGGACCGAGCCGGCCGATCGAGCCGGCGAGCCGCAATACCCGATCCCGCAGCTCGGCCCACGTACTGCGTTGACGTTCACCGAGATACAGGGCGCCGCGGTCACCGAAGCGCGCAGCGGTCTGGTCGAGCAGTGCGAACAGGTTCAACGGGCGACCCACTCCGACGTAAGCGCGAAGTCCGACAGATACTTCGTCGAACTCCAGCCGCCGTCGACCACGATCGTCTGGCCGTTGATGAAACTGCCGCCCTCCGAACACAGGAACGCCACGGTGCTCGCGATGTCCTCGACTTTGCCCAACCGCTGATGCGGCGTCATCTCCGTGTTGATCTTGCGGAACCGCTCGTCCCCCAGCCTTTGCGCCACCATCGGGGTCAGCGTGACACCCGGCGCGACAGCGTTGCAGCGGATTCCCCGCGGGCCGTACTGGCAGGCGATGTGCGTGGTCAGCGCCGTCATTCCGCCCTTCGCCGCGGAGTAGGCGCCGCCCCGCAGACCGCCGACCACGGCGAACGTCGACGTGACGTTGATGATCGCCGAACCCGGCTGCATGTGCGGAATCACGTCACGTGCCAACCGGAACGGTGCCCGCAACATCAAACCCAGGAAATAGTCGAGGCTTTCGTCGTCGGTTTCGTGCAGCGGCTTTGGGCTTCCTACGCCGGCATTGTTGATCAGGAAGTCGATGCGCCCCCACCGATCGACAGCTGCCGACACGATCCGTTGCGGCGCGTCATCGGCGGTGAGATCGACGGCAAGGGTGGCGATGCGCTGGCCGTCGTTGATCGCCTTCTCCAGGTCGGCCAGCCTGTCCTCGTCGCGGCCGGTGCCCAGCACGGCCATCCCCGCGTCCGCGAGCTTGGTCGCGCACCCGAAACCGATGCCGCTGCTCGCGCCCGTCACGATTGCTACTTGCATGTCACACATCCACTTTCGTCAGCATCGCCCGAATTCGATGCTTCAACACCTTGCCCGCGTCGTTCTTCGGCAGCGCGTCCCAGATCTCCACCTGCTCAGGAATTTTGAACTTGGCGACCCCCTGGCGCATCAACAGCTCGCGGAGGTCGGTCAAGGCTGGCGCGGGCTGATCGGCGGTCACGATGACTGCGCAGGCACGTTCCCCTGTGCGCTCGTCGGGAATACCGACGACCGCGATCTCTGCGATGCCGTCGTGGCCGGCGAGGATGTCCTCGATCTCCTTCGGCGAGATGTTCTCTCCGTTGCGGATGATGATGTCCTTGGCCCTCCCCGTGACCACCAGATACTCGTCGTCAAGCCAGCGGCCGAGATCTCCCGTGCGGAAGAATCCCTCGTCGTCGAAGGATCCGGTCTCATCCTCGGGATGTAGGTAGCCCACGAGCATCTGTGGTCCGCGCGCACGAATCTCGGCGTCGACCAGTTTGATGTCGGCAATCCCCGCATGTCCCTCGGTCTCTGCCGCGTATTCGAGGTCGCGCAGTGCGCCGACCGTGGTCACCGGGACTTCCGTCGATCCGTAGACGCGGCTGATTGCGGTTCGCTCGAAATACCCAGCCGCCGTGCGGATCAGCGACGGCGACACCGATGCGCCGCCGCAGATGAAAACCTTGAGATCCGGCAACCGCGTGCCGGCCTGTTCGGCGGCGGTCAACAAGCCGACAAGAAACGGAGTTGCTCCGGCCATGTGTGTGCAGCGCTCGGTGGTCATCAGCGAGACGGCGGCATCCGGGTCCCAACGTTCCATCAAAACCGCCGTAGTGCCCAACAGCAGGGGGCATTCGAAGGCATAGATGGATCCGCCGATGTGTGCGATCGGCGACGGGACCAGGAAGACGTCGCCCTCATCAACCAACCAGTGGTCGCCGAGCTGTGAAATGAGGGCGTGGATCGAATTATGGGTGTGCAGAACGCCCTTCGGCCGGCCTGTGGTGCCGGACGTGTAGAGGATCATGCGTACTGCGTCCGGATTCAATAGCGGCAGGCCGCTCGCTGCGCTCTCGGTGAACAGCGACGCGTACGACGTGTACGACGCGTGACCACGAACGTTCCTTACCGCTCGACTTTTCGACGATTTTTCGAGCGGTAAGGAACGTTCGTCGCCCCGCAGAACCACTACCTCAGGCGGCGAGGCCATCTCGGAGGTGACTCGGTCAAGCATCGCGACGTAGTCGTGCTTACCGAAGTCGGCCGGTATGAAGATCGCGCGGCTATCGGCATCGGACAGGATGAACTGCAGCTCGCGATCCCGCATCGAGGGGAGGATCGGGTTCACGACCATGCCGGCCAGCGTTGCGCCCAGGTAGATGACCGCGGCCTCGTACCAGTTCGGCAGCATGAACGACACCACGCTGCCCGGCGGCATCCGCGTCATCAGGTTGTGCGCCAAGGCAATCGCCCGCGCATGCAGCATTTGGCAGTCGAGCCGAATGTCGCCGTCGACCAGAACCGTTCGCTCGGGCGTGCGCTGTGCGGCATCGCGGAGGGAATCGGCGAGTGTAGTGCGAACCCACAACCCGCGGCGGTACGCGTCGGCCGCGCGATTTTCGTCTACCCTCACGGACCCGAACCTAGCCCTTGACCCTGCGCATGGTCATGGAATAGCGATACCGCGCCGAGGGATGCGTATTGACCGTGACCTGGGCGATCTCACCGTCCGACGTCGTGTATGTGCGTTGCATTTCGAGTGCGGCACTGCCCGTTTCGACCTTGAGCAAGTCGGCCAATTCACGGGACGTGGCGATCGCAGAGATCTCTTGGTGCACCTCGACAACGCTCACCCCGAAAAGGTCCTCGATTAACGGGAAGATCGGACCGGAGTGCCGTTGCAAAAGCCTGCCCACCGCGGCGAAGGCACGGTTGATGTAGTACTCCGTCTTGCAAACCGGTGCCCGGGTGCCGTCGGCCTGCCGGTAGCCGCGCACCGCCAGCCACTCGGACCCGACGTCCAGGCCGGTTCTGGCGGCGAGGTCGTCATCGATTGTCACCATCGCGTTCGACTCGATCGTGAACGGTGCGCCCGTTGCGAAGGCGAGCAGGTCGTTGATTGACATCACATCCTGCGCATAGGAATTCGTCGCCGGACGGGGCACGACGAGGGTGCCTGCGCGGGGCCGCGATGCGACCAGGTTGTCGTCGCGCAGCCTGCGCAGCGCCTCGCGGATCGTATAGCGGCTCACCGCGAACCGCTCGCACAGTTCGTGTTCGGTGGGCAGCTGTGAACCCACCGGATACACCCCGTCCACGATCTCCTTGCGCAGGATGCGCGCGACCTGGAGGTAGCGGTGGTCGGCAGGCGTGACTGTCACGTGTCCACCCGCCGCAGGGCCAGCACGCTGCCGTCGCCGTCGGCCGAAACGTAGAGTGTGCCGTCCGGCCCCGCGGTGATGCCCGCGAACGGCCCCTGCGGTCCGGAGAACGGCGGCATTCCCTTGAGTGGCTTGGGTTCCACCCCGGGCGGAGGTCCGACCGGCAAGCCGGAAGCGATCGTGCGGCGCTCATTGCTGTCGAGGCCGACCGCGAGCACTTCCTTGGCGCCGGCGTCGACGATGTAGAGCCGGCCGTTGGCCACCACGATGCCCTGTGGCTGCGCAAGGCCGTCGACCACGGTTTCGACCCCCGCCCCGGACAGCCGGACCACCCGGCCCGCACCCGACTCGGTGACCAAGGGCCTGCCGTCGGGGTCGAAGGCAATGCCGACCGGATCGAGCAGGCCGGACGCGAGTGTTTCGACGTTGCCCGATCGCAGCGAGTGCACGCGACCGGTGCCGAGTTCGGCGAACACGACCATGTCGCCCGGTCCGATCGCCACACCGTAAAGCTGGTCGAAGTCGGTTGCGAGGTAATCGGTTTCGTTCGCAGCGGGCCGGTATCTGGCCACCTGGCCACCCGACGTTGTCACGACGAACTCTCCCGCACCTGCCGCGGCCAGACCGCGAAGGAAGCCGGGGTATGCCGGCGAGAAGAGCATTCCGGCCGTTTCCAGTGAACCGTCGGCGCGCAGCACATAGAAGTAGGTGCCATCGGCGACGTAGAGATTGCCGTCATCGCTCATGGCCAGATCCAACGGCCAGTTCAGCCCTCCGGGCAGCACTGTGCTCGTGTCCCCGCCGGACAGGATCTCGGTGATCTCGCCGGTGAAGTTCGAGACGAACAACCGGTCGCCGACGAAGGTCAGATTGTCCAGGCCGGGAGTCAGCTGCGCCAGCACGGTCTGCGAGCCATTGCGAGGATCGATGCGCAGCACCTGCCCGCTGGCCACCTGGGTCGAGACGATGAATCCCGCGGAGTCGAACTTCACCGCGTCGGGCACCCCGAGATCACCGGCAACGCGTTGCGGCACACCGCCGTCCGGGTTGATGCGCCAGATTTCGTTGGCCGTCATCAGCGGGTAATAGAGCATCCCGTCGGGACCGACCTCCATGGCGTTGGGCGACGGTAGGTTCTCGGCCAGGACGCGCACGATGGCTCCGGTGCCATCGAGCTCCAGAAGCCGTCCGCCATCGCGACACTCGTTGATGAAGAGTCGCCCTTGATGGACGGTGATGCCGTTGGCGCAGGGCAGATCGTCTCGCAGCACCCGGGTCCGGCTGCCGGCCTCGAGCACGCTCACCCGGCCGTCCATCACCTCGGTCGCGTACAGGTTGCCGCTCGGGTCGAAGGCGACGTCGTCTGGCGCGATGATGTCGCCGCCCTTCGCACTGACGTTGTCCAGCCGACCGGTCTCGAGATCCAGTGCGCTGATCTGGCTGCCGGTCACCTGCGCGACATA
>DASQCE010000155.1:0-2606 GCA_035634855.1 Mycobacterium sp. | reverse complement strand
GGTTCACGCACCACCGTCCAGCCGTTGTTCACGCCCCCGAGCCGGTACTTGTCGTCGACGCGGACATCGCTGTAGTACACGATGTTGGTACGGTCGCCGTCGACGGTCCGGATTCCCTGGATCTCAATACCCGGCGAGTCCAGCGGCACCAAAAACATGGTCAGGCTCTTGTGCTTCGGCGCGTCGGGATCGGTGTTGGTGATCAGGAAGACGTACTGGCAGTTGTGTGCGCCGGTAGTGAACATCTTGGAGCCGTTGATGATCCAGCCGTCACCGTCGCGCACCGCACGGGTCTTGCAGGTCGCGACGTCCGAGCCGCCTTCGGGCTCCGTGTAGCCAAGGCAGAGGCGCACTTCCCCGTTGAAAACACGTGGCATCACTTCAGCCTTCAGTTCTGACGAGCCGAACTTTTCCACCGACCGCGCGATCATGGCGGTTGTACCCGACGTCACCCACGGTACGTGCGCGCGTCGTTTCTCGAGTTCCCAGATCCGGCGCCGCACGCGGTCGAAGCCGCCCTCCGATTCCGGCTTCCAGTCCTGCGCCAGGTACCCAGCCGCACCCAGGGCAAGATGCACGCCTTCATCGAAGTTGTCGCCGGTCTCGCGGTCACGCCGAATCACGTCGTCTGTGACATGCGTGCGCAGGAAGTCGCGCGCCGCGTCGAGGAAGGCCCGGTCGTCGTCGGACAGCTGAACTGGGGAGAAATCCACTTATGCGCCCTCCCCTGAACCACTTTCGCGGGCCGCGACGAGCTCGGCGATGTACTTTGCACTGGCGCCGGGGTCGCCTCCGGCCAGCGTCCACCCGCGGGCGCGGACCAGATAAGCCGTAGCCGCCGCCTCCGCAGAAACACCCAGGCCGCCCTGGACATGCACACACATCGTCGCGGCCTTGGATGCTTCCTCTGCCATGAACACGAACGCCGACGGCGCCAGCTCCGGGCGTTCTTCAGGCTCGTTGTCCAGAAACCAGGCTGCGCGGCGCGCCAGATTACGGCCACCCTGCACCGTGATGGCGATGTTCGCCAGGGGGTGCGAGATGCCCTGCAACGTCGAAATCGGCACACCCAGCGTGTAGCGGGTCTTGGCGAAGTCCGCGGCGATCGTCATCGTCTCTTCGACGAGACCCACCAACGCCGCCGCCGTCAGCACCCGCCACTCATCCAGCGCGCGTTGGTATTCCGCCAAGGCCCGGGTGCCGCTGGCCAGCACGGTCCTGCTGTCGGCCGACGCGGGATCCACCCACGCCATCGGCAGCCTGCCGATGTTGTCGACCTTCGCCGGACGGGTGCCGAACGTCAGCCGCACGATGTCTTGGCTTTCTGGACCGTCGCGTACGACGATCTGATCGGCGATCGATCCCGTCGGGATCAGCCTGACGCCGGACACGTTGTCGTGTTGGGGATCGAACGCGGCCAACTGTTTACCGTTGACGACATCGGCCTCCAGCGCGTCCAAGCGGGCGAGCAGCCGAGCCGCGCAGACGTGGTCGATCCACGGCACCGGTGCCAGCGACCGGCCGATCTCCTCGGCCACCAGAGTCAGGTCGACCAGCGTCGCCCCGTCGCCGCCAACGGATTGCGGCAACGCCATCGTCGTCGCCCCCATGGCGCACAACCGCTCCCACAGGCTCTTGTCGAACCCTGACTCCTCTGCGGCCCGCACCGTTTCGATCGAGCAGTGCGTCTTGAAGAAGTCTTTGTAGGCAGCCTGCAGGGCCTCATGGTCCTCCGTGAGGCTGTAGTCGAGTCTGCGCAGTTCGTAACGATCCATCAGTGCTCCCGCTGTTGCATTCCGTGCTCCTCACGTCCGCGCCCCACTAAGAAGAATTCGTGTGCGTTGTTGTAGAGATAGTTGTCCAGCACGTCGGCGGGCAGATCCAGCGCAAGGGCCTCCGGAATGACCCGGCGCATCTTGAGCACCGGCCAGTCCGACGCATAGATCACCTTGTTGAATCCCCGGGTCCGCATGTAATGCAGAAGGCTTTCCGGTAGCCGCTTGGGCGACCACGCCGACGTCATCAAACGCAGGTTCTGGTACTTGATCATCAGCCGGATCGCGATATCCCACCATGGGTCGGCACCGTGAATCATGCACAGCTTGAGTTCGGGGAACCGCACGCAGACCCGGTCGAGATGAATCGGGTTCTGCACTTCACCCGGAATCGGCGGCCCTGGGATACCGGTGTTGATGCACAACGGCAGCTCGAGTTCGGCGCACTTGGTGTAGAGCGGGTAGTAAACGGCATCACTGGGCGGGAATTGACCGTCACCCCAGAAGCTCGGACCCACAACGGCATAGGCCACTGGCAGGTCGGTGACAACGGCGGCGAGTTCCCTCAGCGAGGGCATCGGCCGCAACAGGTTCACGCCGCCCATGGCCAATGCGAACCGCTCCGGTTTGGCCTCGACGAACTTACGCGCGGTGACGGATGGCTTGGCGAGATTGTCCATCAGGATGGCCTTCGCGACGCCCTGCTCGTCCATCTCGTCGAGCAGCTCGGCCAGGTCGACCGGCGCGAACATCGACTCCGGACCCTTGAAGTAATCGTCGCGCACCTTGAGCATCCACGTGGGCTGCTTTTCGGTCTCGCCGAAGTGCACG
>DASQCE010000154.1:0-15371 GCA_035634855.1 Mycobacterium sp. | reverse complement strand
CCGGTGAGTGTAACCGTGCGGTCGATGCTCGGATTAGGGGTGACGGTGACGATCATGCGACCACCACCTCGACGCCGTTCTCGGTCAGCTGTTCACGATCGCCGGCGCTGATTTCACAGTCGGTGATCAGGGTGTCGACACTGGAGATCGGGGCGAAGCTGACGAAGTCCTCCCGGCCGATCTTCGACGAATCAGCGGCTACCACTACATAATTCGCGGCCAGAACCATGGCCCGCTTGACGGCGGCCTCGTCACCGTCCGGAGTGGACAGACCGTGGCGCACGCTGATCGCGTTGGTGCCGATGAACGCGATGTCCACCCGCAGTGTGTCAAGCACGCGCAATGTCAGCTCGCCGACCGCCGCTTGGGTCAGACCGCGGACACGGCCGCCAAGCAGCTGCAGGGAAACCGATGGCATGGCAGCGAGCCGGGCGGCGATCGGCACCGAGTTGGTCACCACGACCAGCTCACGGTCGGTAGGCAGCTGGGCCGCGATGCGCGCGGTGGTGGTCCCGGCGTCCAGCAGCACGGTGGCCCCGCCGTGGGGAAAGAACTCGGTGGCGGCCGCGGCGATGGCGCCCTTGTGCTCGGCGCGGGTGGTCTCCCGCTCACCGACGCCGGGCTCGACGAGGTGCAGCGCACGGACCGGCACGGCGCCGCCGTGCACCCGTCGCAGGACGCCGGCCTTGTCCAGGAACGCGAGGTCGCGGCGCACCGTTTCGGTGGTGACGTCGTAGGCCTGCGCCAGTTCAGCCACCGAGGCACGGCCCTGCGAGATCACCAGCGAGGCGATCGCTTGCTGACGCTCTTCGGCATACATGAGGCTCCGTTTGTGTGGTAATTGACCCGTATCTGTGTGGGTATAGTTGGTTTTACTACTGTTCGTGTTGACTTGTCAAGATTTTCTTGTAATCTGCTTCACATGACCGCTTCATCCCCGCCTACGTCACCTCGGCAGGACACGACCTCCGCCGGCTATCCGGCGGGCACGGTGCTGCGCGGCGTCCCCGTGGTCGCCGGTGTCCAGTACGCGCCCGTGATTCGACCCGGGCGGTTGCCCGTCGTCGATGACACAAAGGCGGCAGATGTTGAGGAGGTAGACCGGGCCGCCGAGGCGGCACGGTTCGGGGCCGCCGCATCCGCAGTCGCCGGTCGGTTACGGGATCGCGCGGCGCACGCGACTGGCGCTGCATCGGAGGTTCTCGCCGCCACCGCCGCGCTGGCGCAGGACCGTGCCTGGTTGGGTGCCGCGGAGAAACGCATCAAGGACGGCACACCAGCCGTCGCCGCGGTGGCTGCGGCAGTCGAGCAGTTTGTCGACATGTTCACCCAGCTCGGCGGGCTGATGGCCGAACGTGTCACCGACCTGCGGGACATCCGCGACCGCGTCATCGCTGAGCTCAGTGGCATGCCGGAGCCTGGCGTCCCGCTGCCCGACATTCCGTCGATCCTGTGCGCCGAGGATCTGGCTCCCGCCGATACCGCGGGTCTGGACCCGAATCTCGTTGTCGCCCTGGCCACCACACTGGGCGGGCCGACCAGCCACACGGCGATCATCGCCCGGCAGCTCGGCATCCCGTGTGTCGTCGCTGTCGAGGGACTCGATGCCGTTGCGCCAGGATCGATGGTGCTCGTCGACGGCACCCTTGGCACCGTCACGGTGTCACCGGATCACACCGCCGCAGGCGAGGCCGTCGCCGCTGCGCAGCGCGAGGCCGAACAGGCAGCGCATTGGTCGGGTCCCGGCGCCACTGCCGACGGGCACGCGGTGTCGGTCTTCGCCAACGTCCAAGACGGTGCCGCGGCCCGCGCCGCCCGCGAGACCCCGGCCGAAGGCGTCGGCCTGTTTCGCACCGAACTGTGCTTCCTCAACCGTGACACCGAGCCGAGCGTCGCGGAGCAGGCCGACATCTACGCCGAAGTGCTTGAGGCGTTTTCGGGCCGCAAGGTCGTGATCCGTACTCTGGACGCAGGGTCCGACAAACCATTGAAGTTCGTCGGCCACCCAGAGGAGGCCAATCCCGCACTCGGCGTGCGTGGCATCCGCATCGCTGAGGGCAACCCGGGGTTGCTGGACCGGCAATTGCAGGCCATTGCGGCCGCCGCGCAGCGCACAGGCAATCAGCCATGGGTGATGGCGCCGATGATCGCTACTGCGCAGGAAGCCGAAAGCTTTGCCGCACAGACACGTTCGCACGGGCTCACCGCGGGTGTGATGATCGAGGTCCCCGCCGCAGCGCTGCTGGCCGACCGGATCCTCGAACACGTCGACTTCCTCTCGATCGGTACCAACGATCTGGCCCAGTACACGATGGCCGCCGACCGCATGTCGGCCGACCTCGCCACGCTGACCGACCCGTGGCAGCCGGCCGTGCTGGCGTTGGTCGCGATGGCGGTGCGGGCCGGGGCGGCGGTGAACAAGCCGGTCGGTGTATGCGGCGAGGCCGCAGCCGACCCGCTGTTGGCGTGCGTGCTGACCGGTCTTGGCGTGACATCCCTGTCGGCCGCAGCCGCCGCGATCCAGGGCGTAGGGGCAAAGCTTGCACAGGTCACCTTGCAGCAGTGCCAGACTGCGGCCGATGCGGTGCTCGGCACCGCTACCGCAGCGGAAGCCCGCGCCGCTGCGCTGTCCGCCCTCGGCTGACGAGTGCGGGATTGAGACACGTTGGCCCCGGCGAGCGTGAAAACAACCCCACACTCGCGCCGCTAGGGAATTAATCGGACTACGGTCCGGTTGATCGTTGCATGCCTGCTATTACCGCTGACACGCTGACTCTGCCGCGGATCGCCGCCCCTGCGGCAACCGATACCGAACGTCCGGTCCGCTCCATCACCACCGGCCCGCACGGCTACGAGGGTGAGGGATTCCCAGTCGTGCGCGCATTCGCCGGAGTCAGTGCCGCCGACCTCGACCCGTTCGTCCACATGGATCAGATGGGTGAGGTCGAGTACCAGCCGGGTGAACCGCGCGGCACCGACTGGCATCCCCACCGCGGGTTCGAGACCGTCACGTACATGATCGACGGCCGCTTCGCGCATCAGGATTCGCACGGGGGCGGCGGCCTGATCGCCGACGGTGCCACGCAGTGGATGACTGCCGGGTCGGGCATTCTGCACATCGAGACCCCGCCCGCCGAACTGGTGGAGAGCGGTGGCGTGTTCCACGGCATCCAACTGTGGGTGAATCTGCCTAGCAAGGACAAGTTCGCGGCACCCAATTATCAGGCCATCGAGGGCAACCAGGTCAGGCTGCTGTCGTCGGACGACGGCGGCGCGCTGGTCCGCATCATCGCCGGTGACGTCGGCGGCCATCAGGGACCGGGTGCGACGCACACGCCAATCACCCTGGCGCACACGACTGTTGAGCCCGGAGCGCGGTTGAACCTGCCGTGGAATCGTGACTTCAACGCGTTGGTCTATGTGTTGTCGGGACGCGGCTCTGTCGGCCCGGTCCGGCATCCGATCCACCAGGGTCAGCTGGCGGTGCTCGGCCCTGGCGACCGGATCAGCGTCGCCGCCGAGCCGACGCAAGAGTCACGCAGGCCGGCACTCGAGGTCCTAATTCTCGGCGGCGAGCCGATTCGCGAACCCGTCTTCCAGTACGGCCCGTTCGTGATGAACTCCAAGTCCGAACTGATTCAGGCGGTGGACGACTTCCAGGCGGGCAAGTTCGGCACCATTCCGCCGAACGCGCTGATGCCGCACCGGCCGCTCAGCTAATGGCTCGGCCGTGACTGCAGCGTAGGGGTGGCAGCGGCCAGTATTTCATCGCGGTTTCCGTTGAGCGGTGGATAGATTCGCTGCGTGTTGATGATGTTCTTGGTCGCTTTTGCTTCCGCCCCAGTCGAGACGACTTGCCGCTCCCAGCCCTCGGTGTAGACCGCGCCTGCCGGTCCCAAATCCAATACCGTGACATACCAAGGGATTCGAAGCTCCAGCATGGGCTCGCCAAGTAGATCGCTGACCACGTTGTACCCGGCGAACCGACCCATGGGGCGGCCGTGCTGGCAGGACATCACCGACATGTGTGTGTCGTCCATCCGTGCGGCCGCGACATCGCCTGCTGCGAACACGTCGTGCACGCCATCGACCCGCAGGTAGTCGTCGACCGGCAGGCGGCCAAGACCGTCACGCGCTACGCCCAGATCTGCGGTCAGCGGGTTGGCCCGCATGCCCGCACACCACACGACGGTCGACGCGTGCAGCGTTTCGCCGGTCGACAGAGTCGCTCCGCCCTCGTCGACAGCGACGATGCGCACCCCGAGCCGACTCTCTACGCCGTTGGCGCTCAGTGCTGCCTCGATCACCGGCCGCGCCGAGGCGCCCATGTCGGAGCCCACGTGTGGGTTGTGGTCGACGACGATGACGCGGGGCGTGACGTCTCCGAAGTACCGAATCAGCCGCGCAGGCAGCTCGCAGGCCGTCTCGATGCCGGTCAGTCCCGCGCCCACGACGACGGCAGTGGTTGCAGCCGGGGTATGGGGGCCGCCGGCCAGGGTGGTCAGGTGCCGCTGCAGCGCCACCGCACCGTCGTAGGTGTCGACGTCGAATCCGAACTCGCGGAGACCAGGGATGTCGGGCTTGACCACCTTGCTGCCCAGCGCAACGACTAGACGGTCGTAGGCGGTTGCGCCAAGAGACGTGGTCACTGTGCGCGACGTCGGGTCGATGGCCGTCACGTCCGCGGTGGTGTGTCCGACTCCAGCCGGCTCGAGCACGTCCCCCAGCGGAATGCGGCACTGGGTCAGGTCGGCCTCGTAGTTGCGGACCCGAATGTCGTGATAGGGCTGCGAGCTGATCACAGTGACCTTCACGTCGCCGTCTGCGACGCCGAGTTCGTCGAGTCGCCGGGCCGCACCGAGCGCTGCCCAAAGACCCGCGAAACCCGAGCCGAGCACCACGATCTCGCTCATCCGGCCGACGCTACGCGCACCGCTCACTCCCTTCCCGTCAACACCTTCTCGGCGGGATGCGGGTAGAGCAGCTCCAGCTCGCCGAGAATGGCCGCAACGGCGGTCAGCGGCAGCGCCGCGGAGACTGCCAAACCGTCGGAAGCGGGTGGGGCCCCGGCCTGCGAGGGGAGTGCCGTCACATCACCGGTGGCGTCGGTGCGCAGCGCGAGGACGAAATCGTCGCTGATCGACTGAAGCTCTCGGCCGGGATCCCCGGTCAGCCGGGCGCAGATCGCCTCGGCGTGACGCTCGAGCACTTCGCGGGTCCGTGGGTAGGCCCCCAGCGGCGGCGGAACGACGTCCGCGATCAACTCGGCAGCGGCGCGCAACCGGATCGCGCGGTTCGCGGCCCTCACCACGGGTGCCCGCAGGTTCGTCGTCCCACCGTTCTCCGAAAGATACTGCCGGACGGCGTCATCCACCGTACGCGAGGCCTCCAACCCGTCGTGGCTGAGTGCGATCACGCGGTCGGTGGCATCTTCGGAGGCGCCGCGGGTAACCCGAAGCACCGCCTCCTTCAAGAACTTTGCGCCGACGGCGCGGGCCTCGTCGATCGCCTTGGACACCGCTGCCGTCGCACCGCGCGGCCACAGCAGGACCGACACCACGATGCCCACCAGGGCGCCAACCACGACGTCCTCGACACGGATCAGTCCCACCTGCCAGCCCGTCGGCACGATCAGGTTGAAGTTGATCAACACCATCATCGTGAATGCGGCCTGGCCGGCCACGAATGACGCCACCTCCGGCACGTAAGCCGAACCGAACGCCACGATCGGCAAAAGTATCCACAGCACAACGGGATCCACGCCAAGCAACTCGATGACTGCCGCACCCAGTACGAAGCCGACCGCGGTGCCGGCCACCGCTCGCAGCACGCGCGTTCCGGTGGTCAGCGCGCTGCTGCGCAATACCGACATCGCGCCGAGCACCACCCAGAACCCGTGCTCCACCGGAAAGACATGGGTGACCGCGACCGCAAGCGCCAACCCGAGTCCAGTGCGCAGGCTGTTGCGCAGCACGACCGCCCTGGTGGCCAGAAATCCCTTGGTGATGGCGGCGACCGCGACGGTTTCAGGCATTACCCAATCGGCGGCTCCGGTGTCGGGGAGTCGAAGGCCCAGCACCCGCGCCCATACCGGGCGGGCGTCCGCGGCCGCCGCGTTGCGGATGATCCGGCCGGTCACCGCGACGGTGGCCGCGATGGTGCGACAGTTCAACAGGTTGCGGCCGACATCCACTGCCGCCGCGTCGCTGGATTCGCCGAGCACTTCGGTGATGTCCTCGCGGTAGCGGCCCTGCGACACCGACCGCAACTCGATCAACGCATCGCGCAGGTCCGCGCTGCGCTCCGCCCGCGCCGTGACACTGCGAAGCCGCAGTACCGCCGCCGAGTCCCGCAACACGCGCACCGCGGGGTTCTTCATCGTCCCCAGTAGCCGACCGGTGTCGTCGGTGATCCGGTCGGACAGCCAGCCCAGGTCGTCGACCACCCGGACCAGCGCGCGGCTGCCGGCGCTCAACGCGACCGGCCGATAGTCGACGCCGAGAAAGGCGGCATCAAGCGCGTTCATTGCCTTGGTGACTTCCCGTGCAGAGGCGGTGCCCTCTAGCCGGTCGGCCAGCCTGTTGCATACGCGTGCCGCATCTGCGCGCAGCTCGTCGTGATGTCGCGGCGGGAAGAGGAACAACGCGGCAGGCACGCAAATCGCCAGCGCAATCAGCCAGCCCAGGAGCCGCTCCTGCAGCGGGCCGACAGGTGTGCAGGCGGGCAACACGAACATCAGCAGCGTGGCGCGCTGACCGGCGGCGACGATTTCGCTGAGCGCACCGGCAAAGGTCACCGCCACTCCGATCAGGAACATCAATGTGACGCTCACCCACGGGTGTGGCGCGACCAGCGTGCCCAGCGTGATGAGGACGGCGCCGTTGAATCCAAGGCCGCAATACGCCAGCGCCCGCGCCGGCCGGTTGCCGGGAAAGTCGACCAATATCAGCAGCGCCACCGATCCGAAGATGGTGAACAGCGGTGTCTGCGATCCGCCTGCGACGGCGAAGCTCACGGCCGCCGCGACGGGCAACACGATTGCCGCCCGCAAGGCACGCCGCAGCGCGTCATATTCGGGGTCACGCGCACGCATCCGCTGCAACACGTGTCGCAACACTGCGGCTGTCTCAGACGGCAAGGATCTGGCCCCCGAGCACCACGATGTCGGCCTCGTCACTCACCGTCTGGCACCGACGCAAACCTGCCCGAGTCGAGCGCGTCGAGCAGCTGCCCGGCGATCCATTCCAGCGCGTCGCTGTCGCGCGGCAGGGTGGCCTGTTCGTAGCCCACCAGCAGGTACACCCCCCAAGCGGCGAACAGCTGGGCCTGCCTCTTGTTCTGGAGAATCTCGAACGCCGATTCGTACATGATGTCGAAGCGCTGCCGGTCCACCGCGGCCTGCACCGGGTACACCTGCGGGTCGACCGAACTCCACACCCGGATCGCGGCCTCGGCGCCGTGCGGGAGGGTCAGCCCGACATGGATGAGCGTGTCGATGCGCCGACGCGGATCCGGCTCGCCACGCACTGCCTCGATGACTTGCACGGTGCGACCCTGCATCCAGTGCGCGACGAGTTCCTTGGTGTAGCGGGGCCACCCGGAAAAGTAGTGGTAGAAGGAGCCGGTAGTGACGCCGAGCCGGTTACAGACCTCGGCCAGCTTCAGTCCGCCGTAGCCCAGATCCGACAACACGTCGAGGCCGGTTTCGAGATAGGCCTCCCTCGACACGACGCTTGCCATGGCAGCACCCTAGTGCGATCGCACCCCGCCGTCCGAGGGCTATCGCCAAGGCCGTCGATCGGCACACGGCGCCAGCCGAGCCGTGAGAATTTGCTGGACGAACCGCCGGGTGGCCAGGTTTGGACACCCAGGTAGATGGGCCTGTGTCCTGTGGCACAATTTGTCCGTGCCGCAACATACGGCGAGCCGAGGACCCGGACGCCCCCCCGCAGCGAAGGCAGCCGAGACTCGTGAGCGCATCGTACAAGCGGCTCGCGAAGTCTTCAGCGAACTCGGTTACGACGCCGCCACCTTTCAGGCGATCGCGATCCGCGCTGACCTCACCCGTCCCGCCATCAACCATTACTTCGCGAGTAAACGGGTGCTGTGGAGCGAAGTCGTCGAGCAAACGAACGCGTTGGTAGTTAGCGCGGGGATGTCGCGGGCCCAGGGCGAGACCAGTCTCGTCGGCCGGCTGTCGGCATTCCTCGCGGTCGCGTTGCAGGCGGACTCCGAAGACCGTTCTGCGGCAGCATTTCTCGTCACCTCCGTGCTCGAGTCGCAGCGGCATCCGGAACTGGCCAACGACGAGCACGATTCGCTCAAGGCCTCCCGCCAGTTCATGTCATGGGCGGTCAACGACGCAATCAAGCGAGGCGAGCTCACCACCGACACCGACGTCAACCATCTGGTCGAGATGCTGGTGGCGGTGATGTGGGGCATGGGCTTCTACGCCGGCTTCGTCGGAAACCACGACGAACTCACGTCCGTGGTGCACAAGCTCGAGCTGCTGATGGCCAACAAGCTCTGGAATCTGCACGAATAAGCCGTTACCTGCGGTGATGTGGCCCACACTTCGTATAGTGTTACTAACTTCTTAGATAGCATTTCTTATGAAATGACTGATTTGAGTGATGTGCGGCTGGTCCGCACCGACGGCGACAGCTGGGACATCACCGAAAGCGTTGGCGCGACGGCGTTGGGGGTCGCGGCCGCACGAGCCGCGGAAACCGCTCGTCCCGACGCGCTCATCCGCGACGACTATGCCTACCTGCTGACCGCATCGGCAGGCCCTGCGTGGGCGCAGATGGCCAGCGCTGACGACGAGTGGTTGCGTGACGACGAGCAGGCGCGGCGGCAGCACGAGATGGCCCGCAACTACCAGGCCGTGCGCACCCACTATTTCGACGGCTACTTCGACGCTGCGGTCCGCGCCGGCATCCGTCAGGTCGTCATCCTGGCCGCCGGCCTGGATTCGCGGGCATACCGACTCGACTGGCCGGCGGGCACCACGGTGTTCGAGATCGACCAGCCGAAGGTGCTCGGCTACAAGACATCGACTCTGGATGCCCATGGTGCGCTGCCCAAGGCGCGACGCGTGCCGGTCGCCGTAGACCTGCGCGACGACTGGCCCGCGGCTCTGCTCGTCGCCGGTTTCGATCCTGCGCAACCAACCGCCTGGCTGGCCGAAGGCCTGCTGCCGTATCTCCCCGGCGATGCCCAGGACCGGCTCTTCGACTTGGTCACCGCGCACAGCGCGGCGGGCAGCCGGATCGCGGTCGAGGCATTCAATCTCCACCCGTCGCAGTACTCGTCAGAAAAGCGCGCGGTCCGGCGGGAACGCACCGCCCAGCTGCGCGAGCGCCTCGGGCTGGACCTCGACGTGGACACCCTGATGTACACCGACGACGAGCGGGCCGACGCCGCCGAATGGCTGGCCGATCATGGCTGGCGCGTCGATGCCGTACCCAGCGCCGAAGAGATGGCGCGCCTGGGCCGACCGGCCACCGAGGACCTCACCGAGGAGGCGATGGACAGCGTGTTCGTGCACGCCCGACTTGAGGGAGGCGCCCGATGAGCTCGCTGCGCACCGACGACGACTCGTGGGACATCGCGACCAGCGTTGGCGCGACCGCGGTCATGGTCGCGGCGGCCCGCGCCGCCGAGACCGACAAGGACAACCCGCTGATCCGCGACCCGTACGCCAAGGTGCTGGTCGCAGGCGCGGGCACCGGTATATGGGAATTCATGCTCGACAATGAGTTCGTCGCCAAGGTCGCCGACAGCGATCCCGAGGTCGCGGCGATCGTCGAGCACATGGGCAGCTACCAAGCGGTCCGCACGCACTTCTTCGACGAGTTCTTCACCGCGGCCGCGGGCGCGGGTATCCGGCAGATCGTCATCCTCGCGTCTGGCCTGGACTCACGCGCCTACCGGCTGCCGTGGCCGGCCGGCACCACAGTGTACGAACTCGACCAGCCCAAGGTGCTCGAATACAAGGCGGCCACGCTGAACCAGCATGGTGCGACACCGAAGGCGCCGCGCCGCGAGGTGCCGATCGACCTGCGCTTCGACTGGCCGAAGGCGTTGCGCGAAGCGGGTTTTGACCCAAGCGTGCCGACCGCGTGGTTGGCCGAGGGTCTATTGATGTATCTGCCCGCCGACGCCCAGGACCGGCTTTTCGAGCAGGTCACCGAGCTGAGCGCCGCGGGTAGCCGCATTTCGGCGGAGACGGTGGGCATTCATGCCGCGGATCGTCGCGAGCGGATGCGGGAGAGGTTCGAGCGCCTCGCTGCCCAGTTCGGAATTGACGACACGCTCGACGTTGGTGAACTGACCTACGAGGACCCTGACCGCGCCGACGTCGCTGTGTGGCTCGACGAGCATGGCTGGCAGTCCACGGCCGTCACGTCGCAGGACGAGATGCGTCGGCTGGGTCGGGCCGTCGAGCTGGCGGACACCGACGGCGACTCCTTCGCCACGTTCGTCACCGCGGAAAAGCGCTAACCCCTGCCCGCGAGCGACCCCTTTTGCACGCAAATAATCGGCGTGTTGCGTACAAACGCGGTCGCTCGCGGGGGGTTAGAAGAGACCCAACCGGTTGGTTAGGATCGGGTATTCCTCCTCGGGTCAGGAAGGACACCCACAATGACCACCGAATCCGTCGCGCCTGAAGCCGTTCAGGCCGGCACCACCGACATTCCCGCAACCGTGCGGCGGCTGCGCGAAACGTTCAAGACCGGCCGCACCCGCAGCCTTCAATGGCGCAAGCAGCAGCTGCAGGCGTTGGAAAAATTGATGGTCGAGAACGAACCGGCCGTCGCCGCAGCCCTGGAACAGGACCTGGGCCGAGAGCCGTTCGAGGCGTGGCTGGCAGATATCGCGAGCACCGCGGGCGAGGCCAAGGACGCCGCCAAGAACCTTCGCAGGTGGATGCGCCGCAGGTACCGGCTGCTCGAGCTGTCGCAGCTGCCCGGGCGCGGATGGGTCGAATATGAGCCGTACGGCACCGTGCTGATCATCGGCGCGTGGAACTTCCCGTTCGCGTTGACGCTCGGGCCTGCCGTCGGCGCCATCGCCGCAGGGAACACCGTCGTGCTCAAACCGTCCGAGGTCGCGCCGGCCTCGTCGGCCCTGATGGCCGAACTTGTGCCGAAATACCTGGACCCCGACGCGATCGCGGTGATCGAGGGCGACGGAGCCGTCAGCCAGCAGCTCGTCGCCCAGGGCTTCGACCACCTGCTGTTCACCGGCGGCACCGAGATCGGGCGCAAGGTCTATGAAGGTGCGGCCTCACACCTGACGCCCGTGACCCTCGAGCTCGGTGGCAAGAGCCCGGTGATCGTCTCGGCCGACGCGGACATCGATGTCGCGGCCAAGCGGATCGCGTGGACGAAGCTGATCAACTCCGGTCAGACGTGCATCGCGCCGGACTATGTGCTGGCCGACGCCAAGATCCGCGACGAACTCGTCAGCAAGATCAAAGACGCGGTGACGAAATTCGAGTCCGCCGACTCGACCGGGAAGCGGATCGTGAACCAGCGCCACTTCGACCGGCTGACCGCGTCGTTGGCCGCGACGAAGGGCAACGTCGCGATCGGCGGCGGTTCGGACGCGTCCAAGCTCGGCATCCAGCCCACCGTCGTCGTTGATCCCGATCCCGCCGAGCCGCTGATGACCGACGAGATCTTCGGGCCGATCCTGCCGGTGATGACGGTGCAATCTCTCGATGACGCAATCAGTTTCGTCAACTCACGGCCGAAGCCGTTGGCGGCCTACCTGTTCACCAAGTCCAAGAGCATCCGCGAGCGGGTGGTCAAAGAGGTGCCCGCGGGCGGAATGGTGATCAACCACCTGTTGTTCCATTTCGCCACCAACAAGCTGCCGTTCGGCGGCGTCGGTCCGTCGGGCATGGGCGCCTACCACGGCAAGTTCGGGTTCGAGGAGTTCAGCCACCGCAAGACGGTGATGACCAAGCCAACCCGACCCGACGTCGGCGCCTTCATCTATCCCCCGTATACAGAGAAGGCTTGGAAGCTCGCTAGACGGCTTTTCTAGGGGCAGGAGCGCAGCGACTCGGGGAAGACCTGAGCAGAAAGGAACCACATGCCAGGAGTGCAGGATCGCGTCATCGTCGTCACCGGGGCCGGAGGCGGACTCGGGCGTGAGTACGCGTTGACGCTCGCCAAGGAGGGCGCCAGCGTCGTCGTCAATGACCTCGGCGGTGCACGCGACGGCACGGGCGCCGGACGTTCGATGGCAGACCAGGTGGTCAAGGAGATCCGCGATGCAGGGGGTCGCGCGGTGGCGAACTATGACTCCGTGGCCGAGGCGGAGGGCGCCGAGAACATCATCAAGACCGCGGTCGACGAGTTCGGCAACGTCGACGGCGTGGTGAGCAACGCGGGCATCCTGCGCGACGGCACTTTCCACAAGATGGAGTTCGCCAACTGGGACGCCGTACTCAAGGTCCACCTCTACGGCGGTTACAACGTGATCCGCGCGGCATGGCCGCACTTCCGCGAGCAGAGCTACGGCCGCGTCGTCGTCGCCACCTCCACCAGCGGCCTGTTCGGCAACTTCGGCCAGGCCAATTACAGCGCCGCCAAGCTGGGCCTGGTCGGCCTGATCAACACGCTCGCGCAGGAGGGCGCGAAGTACAACATCAAGGCCAACGCCGTCGCACCGATCGCCGCCACCCGCATGACCGAGGACATTCTTCCGAAGGAAGTGCTGGAGAAGCTGACCCCCGAATACGTGGCACCCGTCGTGGCGTATTTGTGCACCGAAGAGGTGCCCGAGACCGCGTCGATCTTCATCGTCGGCGGCGGCAAGGTGCAGCGCGCCGCGCTGTTCCAGACCGACGGCATCACGTTCTCGGGTGTGCCGAGCGTCGACGACATCGCCGGCAAGTGGGGCGAGATCACCGACCTGTCGGCGGCTCAGCCGGCCGCGTTCAGTCTCCGCTGACAGGCCACGGATGAAAGCGCTTGTTGCGCGGGAGCTTTCCGGGCCGTCGGGCCTGACGTACATCGACGTTGAGGACGTCGGCGGCGTCGACGCCATCGTCGTCGACATCGGTGCGGCGGGGGTGAGCTTTCCTGATCTGTTGCTTCTGCGCGGGGAGTACCAGCTGCGGCTGGAGCCGCCGTTCATCCCCGGCATGGAGGTCGCCGGGGTCGTGCGGTCGGCGCCCTACGAGTCCGAGTTCAAGCCGGGGCAACGGGTGACGGCGCTCGCGATGCTCGGCGGGTGGGCCGAACAGGTGGTGGTGCCTTCGGCCAATATCAAGCCGACCCCGGATGACGTCGACGACGCCGAAGCGGTCGCGCTGCTGGGCAACTACCAGACGATGTATTTCGCGCTAGCCAAGCGTGGCGCGCTCCGGCCCGGCGAGACGGTATTGGTGCTGGGATCGGCAGGCGGCGTCGGCACGGCTGCCATTCAGATCGCAAAGGCACTGGGCGCCAAGGTGATCGCGATGGTTCACCGCCCGCATGCCGCAGAGTTCGTAGAGTCGCTGGGCGCCGACCTGGTACTGCCGCTCACCGACGGGTGGCTTGAGGCGGTGAAGGAACACACCGGTGGCCAGGGAGTCGACCTCGTGGTGGACCCAATCGGCGGCGAGGCGTTCGACGACGCGATCCGGGCACTGGCCACCGAGGGCCGGTTGCTGGTGATCGGCTTTGCGGCGGGCGGGATACCGACCGTCAAGGTCAACCGGTTGCTACTGCGCAACGTCGCGGTAATCGGGGTCGGATACGGTGAATACGTCAACCGCAGACCAGGTTCCCAGTCGGTGTTCGAATTCGGAGTGGCCGAATTGGTCAAAGCTGGGCTGCGGCCACCACCCCCGGTGCGCTTCCCGCTGTCGAAGGGCGCCGACGCGCTGCAGACCCTGGCCGATGGCGGGGTGCTCGGCAAGGTCGTGCTGGAGCCGTGATGGGGCCGCGGGCGTTGGCGTTCGATGTGTTCGGGACCGTCGTCGATTGGCGCTCCAGTGTCATCCGCCAGCTCGAGGAGTTCGGTCAACGCCATGGGCTGCAACAGGATTGGCCGAGTTTCGCCGACAACTGGCGCGCAGGCTATGCCCCGGCGATGGACCGGGTGCGCCGTGGCGAGCTGCCGTGGACGAGAATCGACGACCTGCATCGCATGATCCTCGAGGAACACCTTGGCGCGGCCGGCATCACATCGATCTGCGTTGAGGAGGTCGACGAGCTCAACCGCGCCTGGCACCGGCTCGACCCGTGGCCGGACTCCGTGCCCGGACTCACGCGATTGAAGGAAAGGTTCATCATCACAACGCTTTCCAACGGCAACATGTCGCTGCTGACCAACATGGCCAAGCGCGCCGGTCTGCCGTGGGACTGCGTGATCTCGGCGGAATTGTTCCACCACTACAAGCCAGACCGGCAGGCCTACCTCGGCTGCGCCGATCTGCTCGGCGTGGCGCCGGATGAGCTCATGCTCGTCGCCGCGCATCCCGGCGACCTGAGGGCGGCACGAGCTGCCGGGTTGAGGACCGCGTTCGTCGCCCGCCCGTTGGAGCACGGCCCGGGGCGGGAGGCGCACCCCACCGAACCTGACGAGTTCGACGTCGCGGCGACCGATTTCGTCGACCTCGCCAAACAGCTCGGTGCGTAACGTGGTGACGTGAACACCGCGTTGCAGCGGGCGCTTGAACTGCTCGCCGAGCCACTGTCGAACCCCGATGTCAGCAAGGGCTATCTCGACCTGCTGGGCAGCACTCCGGCCACCGAAGCCGATCCGCCGAAGAACACCGGACCCATCCAGGCGGCATGGGCCTCGCCCATCGGGTCCATGCTCTACGACAGGGCGCAAATCATGGCGCGCAGGTTGATGACCGCCTTTCAGCACCCGACGGAGTGGCTCGATATCCCGCCGGGCGGCACCGCACTCGATGTCGGCAGCGGGCCCGGCAATGTCACAGCTTCGTTGGCGCGGGCCGCAGGGCCGGAAGGACTGGCCCTCGGCGTCGACATCTCCGAGCCGATGCTGGCCCGCGCGGTGCGTGCCCAGGCGGGTCCGCAAGTCGGTTTCCTGCGCGCGGACGCGCAGCGACTTCCATTCCGCGACCAGACCTTCGACGCGGTGCTGTCGATCGCAATGCTGCAGTTGATACCGAAACCGTCGGCGGCGCTGGCCGAGATGGCCAGGGTGCTGCGCCCCGGCGCGCGAATGGCCGTGATGGTGCCGACGGCCCGACGTGCCGGCGCGCTGACGCGGCTGCTGCCCGACGGCGGAGCCCACTTCTTCACCGAAGACGAAATCGGCGACACCCTTGAGGATCTCGGCCTCGTCAAAGTGCGGACGAACAGTGTGGGCACCATCCAGTGGGTGCGCGGAAA
>DASQCE010000153.1:0-4350 GCA_035634855.1 Mycobacterium sp. | reverse complement strand
CACGCCGGTCAGATCGAGCACCAGGCGATCGATGTGCGGGGCGTGACGCAACGCGTAGTCAACGAACTCCTGCGCGTTGGCCGCGTCGAGTTCGCCGTGGGCATTGATCACCGCCATCGACGGTTGCAGCCACCGGGTGGCGAAGTGCGCCGAATAGCAGTCGGCGGGTTCGATGAGGGAGTCCGGCGAAGCCGGACGCGTAATGGGGGTAGACATTGTGACTCCATCAGTCGGAATACGTGATTCGTACTGTGGTTCGTCAAGTACTTAGGCCCTGCGTCCTCAAAGCCTCGCTGCAGGGCGGTGGTACTCGCCCCGCACGTCGTCTGACGTTTCCAGCTGGCTGTGAACTCAACCTGCTTTGACCTTACGCCGACGGGCGGCCGCACGGCAATCGATCTAACCGGATTCTCAAAGAGCCCAGCTCAGCGGCCGAACCATCCGACTTGGCCGTCCCATGCAGGCCCGGGATCTCCGGCGTCGTCGCGGGTCACCGTCGCCTGTAGCAAACCGTACGGACGGTCGTCCGCGTGGGAACAGTTCACTGCCTTGCCCATCCCGCAAAGCCAGCGACGTCGCCATCACGCGATCGTGGGTGGTTCGAGCGCGGTGTAAGGGTCGGTGAGAAAGCCTGCGAACTCCTTGACCCCCGTCAGGTGAGCAGCGCTGAAATCGCCTCGCAGGCAGGTGGATACGTGGTGGTGTCGAAGGGTAGCCGGCAGACTCCGGACACCTGACCGGTGTAGAGGTCGCCGATCCGGCCGCCGTCGTCAATCAGCCCTCGTCTTCGCGGCCGCCCCGCCCACCTGCAGGCTGGGCATCGGTCCAAGATTGAACAGGTTCACACTGTTTGCATGTCGAAGAGCGCCACCGCTGCCGGCGTGCTGCTTGCCGCGGGGGCCGGGACCCGCTACGGCATGCCAAAAGTGCTCGCCGATGGTGGCCGATGGCTGCGCGCCTGCGTGACGGCGCTGGCCGACGGAGGATGCGACGACGTGGTCGTCGTGTTGGGCGCCGCGGTTGTCGACGTGCCTGCGCCCGCACGGGCGGTGGTGGCGCAGGACTGGGAGCAGGGGCTCAGCGCGTCGGTGCGTGCGGGCGTGAACGCCATTGCCGCCTCCTATGTGGTGCTGCATGCGGTGGACACGCCCGACGTCGGCGCCGACGCGGTGCGACGAGTGCTCGATGCGGCGCGCTCGTCGGTGTCTGGGCTTGCCCGCGCCCGCTACGGTGACCGGCCCGGACATCCCGTCGTCATAGCACGGCGGTACTGGCCGGATCTGCTCGCCGAGCTTCATGGGGACGAGGGCGCACGGGCATTCCTGGTCGATCGCACGGACGTGGTCGCCGTCGACTGTGCCGACCTGGCATCCGGTCAGGACATCGACACCGTCACACCGTGATCCCGAGTGCCGCAGCGGCGAAGCGGCGTACCGACTGCGCAGCGATCGCCGCGGCGTCGGCATGGCCGTGGCGCGCGCGGGTGTGCACCGTGGCGGCCACCGGGTCGAGGGCCACCTCCGCCAGCAGCTCACCCGTCGTCGGTTCACATACTGCCCAGGTATAGCCGGTGTCGGATGCCCAGCGCCAGCTGCAGCGGGTGACGTAGTCGGGGTCGGTCTCGCCGAGGTCGGCCAGCGCGGGGCGATCGTCGATCAGGTCGTCGTCGCGAGGGGCGCGCAAATACCAAGCACCGGCATTGATTTCGACGGGCTCCACGCGTCTGATGGTAGGCATGAAGATCACAGTCATCGGCGCGAGCGGTCTCATTGGGACGAAGGTGGTCGACCTGCTGACCGCCGAGGGGCACGATGCAGTCGCCGCATCGCGCGGGTCGGGAGTAGATGTGCTGACCGGCGACGGTCTGGCCGAAGCGCTGAGTGGCGCCGACGCGCTCGTCGATGTCGTCAACTCGCCGTCATTCGAGGACGATCCCGTGATGGACTTCTTTACGAAGTCGACAACCAACCTGGTGGATGCGGCCAAGCGCGCCGGCGTCGGCCACTACGTCGCGCTGTCGATCGTCGGCGTCGACGGGTTGCCCGACAGCGGCTACATGCGGGCCAAGGTGGTGCAGGAGAAGATCATCACCGAATCCGGCCTGCCATACACGATCGTGCGTGCCACGCAGTTCGCCGAGTTCGCCGACGCCATCACCGACTCGATGACCGTCGGCAACGAGGTGAGGGTCCCCGACGCGCTGATCCAGCCGGTCGCCGCCGATGACGTCGCTACGGACGTCGCCCGCGCGGCCGTCGCCGACCCGCTCGGCGGCATCGTGAATATCGGTGGGCCGGAAAAGGTCTCGTTCGAGCAGATGGCTCGGGACGTGTTGGCCCGGCGGGGCGATGACAAGACGGTCGTCGTCGACGCGCAAGCCGCTTACTACGGCACGCTGCTGGCCGAACGCAGCCTGGTGACGCCCGACTAGGTGCGATTTCGGCGCGCTAACGCCCGCTGAGCGTCCGTTTGCGCGCCGAAATCACTTGATTTCGGCGAGCACGGTGCCTTGGGTGATGGCGGCGCCGGTTTCGACCGCGAGCCCGGTGATGGTGCCGTCCTTGTGGGCGGTGACGGGGTTTTCCATCTTCATCGCCTCCAGGACGAGGACGAGATCGCCCGCGGCCACCTGCTGACCCTCTTCCACGGCCACCTTGACCACGGTGCCCTGCATCGGGGCGGTGACTGCGTCGCCGGAGGCGGCTGCCCCGCCGTGCGCGCCGCGCTTGCGCGGCTTGGGCTTCTTGCGGACAACACCGCCGACGTTTCCGCCGGGCCCACCGCCGCCCCCGATCGCGAGGTCGCCGGGCAGCGACACCTCCAGGCGGCGGCCGCCGACCTCGACGACGACCGACTGCCGCGGGATGGTGTCTTCTTCTTCGATGGGATCCCCACCGGTGAACGGCTCGACGGTGTTGTTCCACTCGGTTTCGATCCAGCGGGTGTGCACCGTGAAGCCGTCGGCATCACCGATGAACGCCGGGTCGGACACGATCGCGCGGTGGAACGGGATCACGGTGGCCAGGCCCTCGACGGTGAACTCGGCCAGCGCGCGCCGCGACCGGGCCAGCGCCTCCTCGCGGTTGGCGCCGTAGACGATCAGCTTGGCCAGCATCGAGTCGAACTGTCCGCCGATCACCGAGCCGGTCTGCACCCCGGAGTCCAGCCGCACACCGGGGCCACTGGGCGGGATGAACTTGCTCACCGGACCGGGTGCGGGCAAGAAGCCGCGGCCGGCGTCTTCGCCGTTGATCCGGAACTCGATGGCATGCCCGCGCGGCTCAGGATCTTCGGTGATGTCCAGGGTCTCGCCGTTGGCGATCTTGAATTGCTGTAGAACGAGGTCGAGGCCGGCGGTCTCCTCGGTGACCGGGTGCTCGACCTGCAGGCGGGTGTTGACCTCCAGGAAGGAGATCAGCCCGTCCTGGCCGACCAGATACTCCACGGTGCCTGCGCCGTAGTAGTGCGCCTCCTTGCAGATCCGCTTGGCCGACTCGTGGATCTCCTTGTGCTGCGCGTCGGTCAGAAACGGTGCCGGCGCCTCCTCCACCAGCTTCTGGAAGCGGCGCTGCAGCGAGCAGTCGCGGGTGCCCGCGACGACGACGTTGCCGTGCTGATCGGCGATCACCTGAGCCTCGACGTGGCGCGGCTTGTCCAGGTAGCGCTCCACGAAGCACTCGCCGCGGCCGAACGCCGCGACCGCCTCGCGGGTCGCCGACTCGAACAGCTCGGGGATCTCCTCGATGGTGCGGGCCACCTTCATGCCGCGGCCGCCGCCGCCGAACGCCGCCTTGATCGCGACGGGGACGCCGTACTCCTTGGCGAAGGCGACGACCTCGTCGGCGTCCTTCACCGGGTCAGGGGTGCCGGGAACGAGAGGCGCCTTGGCGCGCGCCGCGATGTGCCGGGCGGTGACCTTGTCGCCGAGATCGCGGATGGACTGCGGGCTCGGGCCGATCCAGATCAGGCCGGCGTCGATGACCGCCTGCGCGAAGTCGGCGTTCTCGGACAGGAAGCCGTAACCGGGATGCACCGCATCGGCCCCAGCGCGGGTGGCGACGTCAAGCAGTTTGGCCGAATCGAGGTAGGACTCACCGGGGGTGGAACCACCCAGCGCGTAGGCCTCGTCGGCCATCCGGACATGCAACGCGTCGCGGTCGGGATCGGCGTATACGGCGACCGAGCGCAGCCCGGCATCCGCGCAGGCGCGGGCCACCCGGACGGCGATCTCGCCCCGATTGGCAATGAGCACGGTGTGCACTAGTGGTCCTTTCGAGCGGGGAGCGGATCGACTGAACCGAGAAGCACCGTCCCGGTTCGTGTTTCGGTCGATGGTGGTTCAATCGACCG
>DASQCE010000152.1:0-2426 GCA_035634855.1 Mycobacterium sp. | reverse complement strand
GTCGCGCCATGTACAGGCCCCACGGCTCGACGGTGTAGACGTCGACCGCCCGCACGATGCCCTTCGGATCGGTGTTGGTGCGGGCGACCAGGTCGAACGTTTCGTGCTTGGGAGCGTGGATGGGTTAAGGATAGTGGCGCCAGGAGCCGCGTCGGCGGCGAGACCGGACTTGGGAACAGCCGGTGTCGGTCGCGGGTTCTACCCTGTTGAACATGGCTTTCGCTACCGAACACCCCGTGCTTGCGCACTCGGAGTACCGCGCCGTCGACGAGATCGTCCGGGCCGGCGGTCGCTTCGAGGTGGTCAGCCAGCACGCGCCCGCGGGTGACCAACCTGCCGCCATTGAGGACCTCGAACGCCGGATCAGGGCGGGGGAGCGTGACGTGGTTTTGCTGGGTGCCACCGGCACGGGCAAGTCGGCGACGACCGCGTGGCTGATAGAGCGGCTGCAGCGGCCAACGCTGGTGATGGCGCCGAACAAGACACTTGCGGCGCAGCTGGCCAACGAGCTGCGAGAGATGTTGCCGCACAACGCTGTTGAGTATTTCGTCTCGTACTACGACTACTACCAGCCCGAGGCCTACATCGCACAGACCGACACCTACATCGAGAAGGACAGCTCGATCAACGACGACGTCGAGCGGCTGCGGCACTCGGCGACGTCGAGCCTGCTGTCCCGCCGCGATGTGGTGGTGGTCGCGTCGGTGTCCTGCATCTACGGCCTCGGCACGCCACAGTCGTATCTGGACCGGTCGGTCGAGCTGCAGGTGGGCCAGGAGGTGCCGCGGGACGCGCTGCTGCGGCTGCTGGTCGACGTCCAGTACAACCGCAACGACCTCGCGTTCACCCGCGGCTCTTTCCGGGTTCGCGGCGACACGGTCGAGATCATCCCGTCCTACGAGGAGCTGGCGGTTCGCATCGAATTCTTCGGCGACGAGGTCGAGGCGCTCTATTACATGCATCCGCTGACCGGTGACGTGGTGCGCAAGGTGGACTCGCTGCGGGTATTCCCGGCGACGCACTACGTGGCCGGCCCCGAGCGGATGGCGCACGCCATCTCGACCATCGAACAGGAACTCGAGGAGCGGCTGGCCGAGCTCGAAGGCCAGGGAAAGCTGCTCGAGGCGCAGCGCCTCCGCATGCGCACCAATTACGACGTCGAGATGATGCGTCAGGTTGGGTTCTGCTCGGGTATTGAGAACTACTCGCGGCACATCGACGCCCGGCCCGCCGGCTCGGCACCCGCGACGCTTCTGGACTACTTCCCGGAGGACTTCCTGCTCGTCATCGACGAGTCACACGTCACCGTGCCGCAAATCGGCGGCATGTATGAGGGCGACATCTCCAGGAAGCGCAACCTTGTCGACTTCGGCTTCCGGCTGCCGTCGGCCATCGACAACCGGCCACTGACGTGGGAGGAGTTCGCCGACCGGATCGGTCAAACGGTGTACCTGTCGGCGACGCCAGGGCCGTACGAGCTCAGCCAGGCAGGCGGCGAGTTCGTCGAGCAGGTGATTCGCCCGACCGGCCTGGTGGACCCGAAGGTGGTCGTGAAACCGACGAAGGGCCAGATCGACGACCTGATCGGCGAGATCCGCAAGCGGGCCGACGCCGACGAGCGGGTGCTGGTCACCACGTTGACCAAGAAGATGGCCGAGGACCTGACGGACTATCTGCTCGAGATGGGCATCCGGGTGCGCTACCTGCACTCCGAGGTCGACACGCTGCGCCGTGTCGAGCTATTGCGGCAGCTTCGGCTGGGGGACTACGACGTGCTGGTCGGCATCAACCTGTTGCGCGAGGGTCTGGACCTCCCGGAGGTGTCGCTGGTGGCGATCCTCGATGCGGACAAGGAAGGCTTTCTTAGGTCGACCCGCAGCCTGATCCAGACCATCGGCCGCGCCGCCCGCAACGTGTCGGGTGAGGTGCACATGTACGCCGACAACATCACCGAGTCGATGCGCGAGGCCATCGACGAGACCGAGCGTCGCCGCGCCAAGCAGGTCGCCTACAACGAGGAGCACGGCCTTGACCCGAAGCCGTTGCGCAAGAAGATCGCCGACATCCTCGACCAGGTGTACCGCGAGGCCGACGACGTCGAAGTGGGCGGCTCGGGCCGCAACGCCTCTCGCGGCCGTCGTGCGCAAGGTGAGCCGGGCCGGGCCGTCAGCGCGGGCATCATCGAGGGCCGCGACACCACGAAGATGCCGCGCGCCGAACTCGCCGACCTCATCAGAGACCTGACCGACCAGATGATGGCCGCCGCAAGGGATCTGCAATTCGAGTTGGCGGCGCGGATTCGCGATGAGATCGCCGACCTGAAGAAGGAGCTGCGCGGCATGGACGCCGCGGGCGTCAAATGACGCCGGTGAGTCGCATCACCGCTCGAGCGTGAAGGCGACGTCATAAAGTCCCGGGTGCGCTAT
>DASQCE010000151.1:0-10124 GCA_035634855.1 Mycobacterium sp. | reverse complement strand
CTACACCACGCCCAACATCCTGCTCGACGACACGAACATCAACCCGCTGAGCGCCGGCTTCAACCCGTTGGGCTCGGTGATTACCCCGAACCTGTTCCCGGGTGTGTCGATCAGTGCCGACCTGGGCAACGGCCCGGGTATTCAGGAAGTGGCGACGTTCTCGGTTGACGTGTCGGGTCCGCACGGCAAGGTGGCGGTCTCCAACGCGCATGGCACGGTGACCGGTGCGGCCGGTGGTGTGCTGTTGCGTCCGTTCGCCCGGCTGATCTCCAAGGCAGGTGACAGCGTCACCACCTACGGCGAACCCTGGAACATGAACTAGTCGGAGGGACGATCAAGCGGCGAGCAGCGAGCCGCGTTGTGGGGGTACCTCCCACGCGAGGCGTAGGGGGAGAGTCCGACCATCGGGCTAGGACCTGTCGGCACTCGTGGTTTCCGCGGTGTCGGGGCTGGGGCCGGTGCCTGGGCCGCTGACATGCTTGCCGACCTGCCCGTTGGTCTCGGCGAGGATGTTGCGGATCTCGGTGAGCAGGCTCAGCTCGGTGTCCTGGGCCTGCTCGACCTCGCCCTTCTTCCGCAGCCTGTTGTACGGGGCGACAACCAGGAAGTAGACGACCGCGGCGACAAGGACGAAGTTGATTGCCGCAGATAGCACGACGTTGAGGTCGATGGTCTGGCCGCCGCCAATGTTGATCCGCAGGATGCCGTAGTTGGACTCGCCGCCTGCGCCGACGCGATTGATCAACGGCTGGATGATGCTGTCCGTGAACTTCGTGACCAATCCCGTGAACGCGGTACCGATGACCACGGCGACGGACAGGTCGACGATGTTGCCTCTGGCCAGAAACTCCTTGAAGCCCTTCAACATGCGCTCGAATCCCTCCTGCATTCGTGTGCTACCTGACAAACCAAGACGTTAGTCGTGTTGAGGATGCGGCGGATGCGGTCCGGTGCTAGCTTCGCGGGGAATCAAACTGCGCAGCAATGGGAATAGGGATCGCGCACGCGAGGAGCGGAATGACAGAAGCGATGCGGTGGGCGTTGGCGGCGATTGCGGGTGCGGCAATTGGACTCTCGGCGTTCGCGATCGGCACGGCCAGCGCTGATCCGACCCAGCCGCCTGCGCCCGGTCCCGCGACGACGTCCACGTCCGACGAGTTGGCCGACATGGTGATGGACGTAATCCAGCATGGTGGTCCCGCGGCACCGACCACCACTGTTGTGCCTGCGCCGCCTCACTGACCGGGTCAGTGGAACGTGAGCGTCACGGTCTGCAACAGGGTGGCGGCCGCAACATCGTTGGCGGCGTGAGCGCTAACGGCCACCAGTACTACGCGGTTGCTTCCGCCGCCTGCGCTCTTCGGTTTCTCGGACACCAGGACCACCACGGCATCGGTGGCCACCACCTGTGGCCGGGCATCCGCTCCGATGGCTTCTGTGCCGGCGGCAAGCACGTCCACGACGTCACCGGGGCGGACGAGATCCAGCAGAGCGCTGTCGGCCAGGGGCAGCGGAACGATGCGAGCGTCCGGGCCTGCCACCGATTCGGCCAGCCGCGGTCCCAGCACGCGCACGTCGGTGAGCACCTCACCGCGGCGGGCAGGGCCGGCCAACGTGGCACCTATGATGGCGCTGACGTCCGACTGTGAACCGTCGGGAATCGTTGCCGCCGTGCGGTTTTCGAGTCGCACATCATCGGCCGTGAGTTCGACACCGGAAGCCAGGTCGCGCGTCGCGACGACAATCTCGGTGCGATCACCCTGTGGGTTGGAGCGCACTGCAACGACGGCGGCCAGAATGACCAGCGCGCCCGCGGCGACCCGCCGGGCGGCCAGCGTGCGCGACCAGTCCGGCCGCAGCACGGCCAGCAGCCGTGTCACGACAGACGGATTGAGAGATTCCCCCATGCCGCCACGCTAGGTGGCAGACCAGTGTGAGAGCGCGGATTTGGGCCGCGCCTGTGGATAACTCTGCCGGTCAGCTCGATGCAGCCGCTGCGGGCGCCGAGCTGGAGCTCGAACCGTCGGATGAGCTGGACTTCTCCGATTTCGAGGAGCCGGTGGACTCCGAACTGGTAGCCGAGCCGTTGGCCGAGCTCTTGGCCGAGCTCTTGGCAGACTCGCGGCTGTCGGTGCGGTAGAAGCCGCTGCCCTTGAACAGCACTCCCACGTTGCCGAACAGCTTTCGTAGCCGACCGTTGCACTCGGCGCAGGTGGTCAGCGCAGCGTCGCTGAAGGCCTGCACTGCATCGAACCGATTGCCGCATTCGGTGCACGCATAGGAATAGGTAGGCACAAAACCCTCCGAGATGGTCAAACTTCTTAGCACTCTACCGGCTCAAGTGCTAGAACCGCTATGTGGGCTGGATCATTCCCACGCGACGCTCCGCTGTCATTCCCGTGATCGCGCTGCTTGTCCGGACTGCCGACGTGGTCGGATGGCTGCACTGGCGGCCTCCCGCCGAGCGTCCGACTTCCTCAGCCAACTGGTCGTGAGGCCAGACACGTGCTACGCCCAGGGCGATGTCGACTCGTCCACCGGTGAGTCGATCGCGTTCGTCCGCGGCCCCGGGACGTCCGAGGCGGTCCAGATCGAGCACGTCGTCGCTCTGTCGGGCCTGTGGCACAAGGGCGCCCGCGACTGGGACGAGGAGGGCCGCCTCGATTCGCCAACGATCCGCACAACCTGCTTGCCGTTGGCGCAAAAGCCAACTCCGACAAGGCTTTCCGGGACACCAACGCCTGGTGCCGCCCAACGTCGCATTCCGCTGCGAATTCGTCGCACGGCGGGTTGCGGTGAGAACCACCTGGCGGCTCTGGGTTTCGGCGAACGAGAAACGCGCGATGGCAGCGGTGTTGGACCGCTGCTAGCCGAGGGCGACCAGGCCGCCGCTGGGTGTAAGCGCATGAGTCATCCGCACGTCGTGCGGTTCGGCGGGTAGGCGGTCGACGAGCTCGTCGTCGCGGACCACGGCCACCAGCCGCGCCGTCGGAGCGGCCAGTGGCAGCGAGCGGTCGTAGAACCCTGCACCGCGCCCCAGCCGCACCCCGGCTCGGTCGACCGCGAGGGCAGGCACCAAGACCACCGTTGCGGCCGCGATCGCGTCTGCTGGCAGCCAGGGCTGCGAGGGCTCGCGCAATCCGAACCGCGCCTCCACCAGGCCGCCGGGCCGGTACTCGCCCCATTGCAGCGGCACGGGCGTGCCGGCGGCATCGTGGCGGGCGATTGGCAGCAGCACCCGGACCTCACGCCGCAGCAACGAATCAATCAGTTCGGCCGAGCCGGGCTCAGAGCCGACGGGCACATAGGCACAAACGGTTTCACCCGCGCCGATGAGCGCAGGCAGGCGCCCAGAAAGCGCGTGGGCCTCGGCGTCATGCAGCTGCGGCGCCAGCGTGCGGCGGGCCAGCAGGATCTCGGCTCGCAGTTGGGTCTTCGTCGGGCGCGCCACGGCGTCCACGATGACAGTCTCTTCCCGGGCACCGCAAAACGGCCGAAGCCTTCCGGGTTTAACAGGGCTAGGGAGGTTACTGTGTGAACGATGACACGGTCTCTGGTACCGATACCGCGCACGGCGGTCGTCCCAGCCGCTGGGTTGGGGACACGGTTCCTGCCTGCCACGAAGACGGTGCCGAAGGAATTGCTACCCGTCGTCGACACTCCGGGCATCGAACTGGTGGCCGCCGAGGCGGCCGAAGCAGGCGCCGAGCGACTGATCATCGTCACCTCCGAGGGCAAAGACGGTGTCGTCGCGCACTTCGTCGAAGACCTGGTTCTCGAGGGCACACTCGAGGCCCGCGGCAAGCAGTCAATGCTGGAGAAGGTGCGTCGCGCACCCGCGCTGATCAAGGTGGAGTCGGTGGTTCAGGCCGAACCGCTCGGCTTGGGGCACGCGGTCAGCTGCGTCGAGAAGAGTCTGTCCGACGACGAAGACGCGATCGCGGTGCTGCTGCCTGATGACCTGGTGCTGCCCACCGGCGTGCTGGAAACGATGTCGAAGGTGCGCGCCAAGCGCGGCGGGACGGTGCTCTGCGCCATCGAGGTGGAGCCCGACGAGATAAGTGCGTACGGCGTTTTCGACGTCGAGACCGTGGCCGACACCAACAATCCGAACGTGCTGCGGGTCAAGGGCATGGTGGAGAAGCCGAAGTCCGAGGACGCGCCGTCGCTGTACGCCGCGGCCGGGCGCTATGTCCTCGACCGCGCGATTTTCGACGCGCTGAAGCGGGTTCCGCGCGGAGCGGGTGGCGAGATCCAGCTGACCGACGCGATCGCTCTGCTGATCGCTGAGGGTCATCCGGTGCATGTGGTCGTGCACCGCGGCTCTCGACACGACCTCGGAAATCCCGGCGGCTACCTCAAGGCTGCGGTTGACTTTGCGTTGAAGCGCGACGACTACGGGCCCGAATTGCGGCGGTGGTTGGTGGAGCGATTGGGGCTGATCGATTGCTGACGCGCCACGACGGCTCCTGACGCCTAGATTGGGGTGCGGTGCGTTCTGTCGAGGAGCAGCAGGCCCGGGTAGCGGCCGCCGCAGTGGCGCCACGACCGGTCCGGGTAGCGATCGCCGAAGCGCAAGGATTGATGTGCGCCGAGGAAGTCGTTACCGAGCGCCCGCTGCCGGGATTCGATCAGGCCGCCATCGATGGCTACGCCGTGCGCAGCGTGGACGTGCTTGGCGTCGGCTCCCAGACCGACGACCGCTCGGATTCTGAGGACGACGACAAGCAGGATGTCAGCCTCCCGGTTATGGGCTCGATCGAGGCCGGCGCCCGCACGCCCAGCCGGCTGCAGCCGCGCCAGGCCGCGCGCGTGCAGACGGGCGCGCCGATGCCGACGCTTGCCGACGCGGTGCTGCCGTTGCGGTGGACCGACGGCGGTGAGTCACGAGTGACCGTACTGCGTGGCGTGCGCTCCGGCGCTTACGTCCGTCGCACGGGCGACGACGTCCAGCCCGGCGACGTCGCGGTGCGGGCAGGCACGATCATCGGTCCGGCCCAGGTGGGCCTGCTGGCGGCGGTCGGTCGTGAGCGTGTGCTGGTGCACCCGCGGCCTCGGCTGTCGGTGATGTGCGTTGGCGGCGAGCTCCTGGACATTTCCCGAACGCCCGGCAACGGGCAGGTCTACGACGTGAATTCGTACGCCTTGGCTGCGGCGGGCCGCGATGCCGGCGCCGAGGTGAACCGCGTCGGCATCGTCGACACCGAGCCGAACGAACTGCGGGAAATCGTTGAGGGCCAAGTCAACCGCGCAGAGGTGATCGTCATCGCGGGCGCGGTCGGCGGTGCCGCCGCTGAGAGTGTGCGGTCGGTGCTGGCCCAACTCGGTGAAATGGAGGTCACCCGCATCGCGATGCACCCCGGCTCGGTGCAGGGCTTCGGCCAACTGGGGCCAGAAGGGGTGCCGGTGTTCCTGCTGCCGGCCAACCCGGTGAGCGCGCTGGTGGTCTTCGAGGTCATGGTGCGGCCGTTGATCCGGCTGACGCTCGGCAAACGTCAGCCGTTGCGGAGGGTGGTACAGGCCCGCGCGCTGTCGCCGATTACTTCTGTCGCCGGCCGCAGGGGCTACCTGCGCGGCCAGCTGATGCGCGACCAGGACACCGGCGAGTACCTCGTCCAGGCGCTTGGCGGCGCACCGGGCGCGTCGTCGCATCTGCTGGCGACGCTCGCCGAAGCAAACTGTTTGGTGGTTGTCCCGAGTGAGGCCGAGCAGGTCCGCACCGGCGAGATCGTCGACGTCGCCTTCCTGGCTCAGCGCGGCTGAACGAAACCGGCGTGCCGTCATGAACCTGTGGCGTTCCAGTTCCTTGCATCCGGGATGGCCGATGCCCGTCGGCCCCCTGCGCGTTCCCGCCGGCCTGGTGCGACTGCGCCCGGTGCGGCTGCGCGACGCGTCACAATGGAGCCGGATTCGGCTGGCCGATCGTGCCCACCTGGAACCATGGGAACCTGTTACCGAAGTGAATTGGCAAGTCCGACACGCGATCTCGTCGTGGCCAGCGGTCTGTTCGGGATTGCGCTCGGAGGCTCGCAAGGGGCGGATGCTGCCCTACGTCATCGAGGTCGACGGGGAGTTCTCCGGTCAGCTGACCATCGGCAACGTGACACACGGCGCGCTGCGGTCGGCGTGGATCGGTTACTGGGTGGCCAGCACAGCTACCGGGGGCGGGGTGGCGACGGCCGCGCTGGCACTCGGCCTCGACCACTGTTTCGGGCCGGTCATGCTGCACCGCGTCGAGGCGACGGTGCGTCCGGAGAATGCGGCGAGCCGCGCGGTGCTGGCAAAGGTCGGCTTCCGCGAGGAAGGACTGTTGCGGCGCTATCTCGAGGTCGACGGCGCGTGGCGCGATCACCTGCTGGTGGCCATCACCGCGGAGGAGCTCAACGGCTCGGCGGCGTCGGCACTGGTGCGCGAGGGTCACGCGACCTGGGCCTGACGAACGCCCAGCGAAGCGGTTCCCTCTGTTACCAATGTGACACTTGTGACTGATGGTGCTTGTCAGGTGTGAATTACAGGTGTGTAATTGACTTCGGCGCGCCGCCCTTGGATGCGCTGGTCACGGACCTAGCCTGAAGGGGAAAGGAGCAGGCGCCATGCCAAGCATCCCCCAATCTCTCCTGTGGATCTCTCTCGTCGTGCTCTGGCTCTTCGTGCTGGTCCCGATGTTGATCAGCAAGCGTGACGCCGTTCGCCGCACCAGCGACGTGGCGCTGGCGACGCGGGTGCTCAACACCGGACGCGCCGCGCGGCTGCTGCGGCGACGCGGTGGTCCCGCGGCCGGGCATCGCAGCGATCCGGAGTGGCAACCGTCCGGGGACGATCTCGACGACAACCGTGACGAGGAAGCCCACGACGAGTCGACGGAACGCTCGTTGGTGCGCGCAGCCGCGGTCGGGACCGAGATCGACAGCGAGCCGGACTACCTCGACGTCGACGTCGTTGACGAGGACTCGGGCGCGTTACCGGTGGGCGAGTCGGCGAAGATGGCTGTCGAGGGGCCGGAGGACGCCGAGCTGTCGGCGGATCAAACCGAAGAGCTGCCACTGGATTTCGGCGAGACGCCCGAAGCGGACGAGCCGGAGGACGAGCGCGAGCCCGACGGCACCAGCGACGAGTACGAGTACGTCGCCGATTCATCGGGTCTGGAGGCGCCGTCCGACACCGACCTGCAGCTGGCCGAATCGATGAGCGCTGCGCGCAGGCGCCGCTATGAGTCCAAGACATCCGCGGCCGTGACCGCTCGTAAGTACAAGTTCCGCAAGCGGATGCTGACCGTGCTGGCATTGCTGACCGTCGCGTCTGCTGCCGCGCCGTTCACCGTGGCCTCGGTCGACTGGTGGGTGTGCGCACCGGTAGGCGCGGTGACCGTGCTGTACCTGGGGTACCTGCGTCGTCAGACACGCATCGAGGAGCGGCTGCGGCGGCGCCGTGCCCAGCGCATCGCGCGGGCGAGGCTAGGGGTGGAGAACACCGACGACCACGAGTTCGACGTTGTTCCGTCACGGCTGCGGCGGCCGGGTTCGGTGGTGCTGGAGATCGACGACGAGGACCCGATCTTCGAGCACCTCGACTACGCTCCTTTCGCACGCGACTTCGACCTCCCGCACGCGGCCGGCCAGTAGTCATTTCGGTTTAGGGCGGCGACGCCGCGACTGGTAGCCTGCTACCGGTATCAGGGGCTATGGCGCAGTTGGTAGCGCGACTCGTTCGCATCGAGTAGGTCAGGGGTTCGAGTCCCCTTAGCTCCACTGCAAAACGGCAGGTCACAAGCCCAAACATACGACAGGAACGATCCGCGTCAAGATCGCCGTCAATGTACGGGCTGTATTCGCCACTGCCCGCAGTATGTGCGGATCGAGTGGAAACGGGGTTAGTGAGATGACCACCACCTGACGCGAACTCTGCGACGAGCTGACCGCTGAGCAGATCACCGAGCTGGATTACGACGAAGGCTTCGGCGACCGCACTGACGAGGGTCTGCTATTTCAGGCCCGCGACCACGCGGCGATGAACCTAGAGGCACTGCTCTAAGTTCGCCAATCACGTTGCCACGCAACCTGATGCACGCTGCATCACCAGCCCATTCGCGCGCCTACTGAGTTGACACCCCGATTGATGTCTTGAGCGACCTTCTGCCCGTCATCGGAGGCGCCGCGTCGTGCACCGTAAAGCCCGGCACCAAGATATTCGTCGCCGCGAACTCAGTCGAGTGCAGCACGTTTCGAGGGGAATGGGACGACAGACGCCGCATTACGGACGTGTGCCCGCCAGAACGACGTGCAAACGGCGCCCACCGTCACCGTCGACGACAAGTCCGTGCCGGTGACCGAGGCGGAGACACCTCTGCTGAATATCACCCTGCCCGCCGACAACATTTTCGACCAGGACGCGGGGACGCAAGATCTATCCGCGGGGCACGGCTGGGTCACGCTGTGACACCCGCTGACGCCCGGGACGCATACGATCGTCGTCACCGGTAACTCCACCATCACGACCACGAGCGTCGTTAAACCCGGCCATTAGCGTCCGGGGCGGCGCTAGCGATCCCTACGTGAATACCATTGTGTCTCAACGTGTTTTCCCGATAATTTCTCACGAACCTGTTGCGGCAGTGCAGAACTCCCGTTGGTAGCCTAGCGCGAGCCACGCATTCCGCCCCTCGGCTCTACGGTCCCTGGAGGGCCTATCCCCCAGGCACATAGTGCCACAGCATCTTTCGCTGCGATGAATCCTGTTGCCGCTGAGACCAGGGAGTGCGACCCAGTTCCCCTTCGCGGGTGGGGGAGCCGCAGGTGCCGATGGGGCGGCGAGCGCGAACCGCGGCTGGCCTCAGCCGTGTCCCCCTTTCATCGCCATGGCTGTCAAGAAACGGCACGCCGTCCTGCTTGCGGGTTCACACGGTCGTCGCAACACTCTCGATTGAGAGGTTGCGTTGGGGATGTCGGGGCATCGGTGTTACGCGATCCTGCGTGCCACGGGGCACCCGATGGGTGCGTCGCGACCTCGCCGGGGTCGGGTCGATCGCGAGCGGATCGTGGTGGTGTTCACTGCGACGGGCTCGATCAAGGCGGCCGCGACGGCGAGCGGAATCTCGGCATCGGCGGCGCGACGGGTGCTGGTGGCCGAGGGTCTCGTCGATGAGGCGCGGCGCCAACGCGACAAGGTGTCGGCCAAGCGCCGGTTTCTGGAATTGGTTGGTTCGGGCTGGTCAGCAAGGCGGGCTGCTCGGGAGGTCGGGGTCAACGAACGCACTGGCCGGGATTGGCGCGACGGCATCCGCAAGGGTCGCAACACGCGGATTCATCCCGACGGCACGGTCGTGGATTACACGACCGGTTCGCGTTACACATCTGCAGTGATCACTACTCCACGCGATGTTTTCAGGCCGATCAGTGACCGGTATCTATCCCTGCAGAACCGATTGGCGATCGCTGATGGATTGCTCACCGGTCAGACGCTGACCCGCATCGCTGCCGGCATCGGCAAGCACCCCTCGACGGTGTCGCGAGAGATCGCCAACCGCAGCATCAACGGGTCGTATCTGCCTTATCGCGCCGATCAGTGCGCCGCGGCCGACCGGGCCCGGCCCAAGCAGTCCAAACTGGTGACCAACCAGACCTTGCGCGACGCGGTGGCCGACGGTCTGTCACGGCGGTACTCGCCCGAGCAGATCTCGCACCGGCTGCGCAAGGACTTCCCGGACGACGAAGGTATGCGGGTGAGCCACGAAACGATCTATCAGGCCCTGTACTTTCAGGCCCGCGGCGGACTGAAACGCGAAGTAGCTCAATCACTTCGGTCCGGACGGACCCGCCGCAACCCGCACCGTTCCCCAGACTCGCGCACACACCGGTTCATCGACCCGATGATCATGATCAGTGACCGTCCGGCCGAGGTCGCCGACCGCGCCGTGCCAGGGCACTGGGAGGGCGATCTGATCATGGGCGAGGCCAACAAGACCGCGATCGCCACCCTCGTCGAGGGTGCCACCCGCTACACCATGTTGGTGCACCTGCCCGACGGGCACGACGCCGAAGTCGTCCGCGACGGGCTGATCGCCACGATCTCGACGCTACCTACCCACCTGCGCGGATCACTGACCTGGGATCAGGGCGCCGAGATGG
>DASQCE010000150.1:0-3795 GCA_035634855.1 Mycobacterium sp. | reverse complement strand
TGTATCTGCGGGCGGTCGAGGTGCGTACCCGCCGCTACGGCGCGTACGAAGTCAACACCACCTTCGCCCCCGTTGAGGAGGATGTCGCGCCGACGGTATACGCAGCCAAGGCGGCATTCGAAAAGGCAGGCGTCACACCGGAGGACGTCGACGTCATCCAGCTCCAGGACACCGACGCCGGCGCGGAGATCATCCACATGGCCGTGGCGAGGCCGGCGACCGCCAGGTGCCCGGTGAACCGCGCGTCGGCCTCGCACAGCTCTACGGCGCGCCTGGCACCGCCGCGGCCACGATCCTGACCACCTGACCCCACGCGAGCTGGGCCCACGCGCAAGCACGGGAACGCACAAGTCCCCGGCACGCCGACGAATTGGGGCACTTTCCGTCTGCTCGCCGGAAGAAAGGACGAAACTTCCGGGTGGGGTCGGAGACGAGCGCGGAGGCGACGTAATCGAGGTGAGTGAGATCAGGACTGACGCGGTCGAGCATTACCTGGCCTGCATGGCGGCCCACGACTGGGACGGCCTCGCCGACACCCTCGCCGATGAGGGCCTGACCCGAGACGGCCCGTTTTGCGATCACGTGGCGGGTAAGCAGCCCTACGTAGAGTTTCTGCGCGGCGTGATCAGTTCACTCGACGGCTACCAACTGCAAGTACAGCGAGTGTCCCACGTATCGGATCGGACGTCATTCGTCGAACTGAGCGAGACGTTCGGGGTCGGCGGGGTTCCGACCACCTATCCCGAGTGCATCCTGTTCGAGCGCAACGACGACGGCCTGATCGCGCACGTCAGCGTGTTCGTGAAGCAGCCGGGCGCCGAAGGGCCGGTGGAGGGCGCCCGCGCCGGCTGACTCAGTTCAATACCGCCGGGTCTCGACGCAGCTCGCGACGTGCCATCGCCTCGAACAGCCCGGTGAATTGGTGGGAGTTGAAGAACTCACCGTAGGTGCGCGCCGCGTCGCGGTTCATTGGGACGCCGCCGCCCGCCGCGGCGATGCGCCAGGCTTGGCGACTGCGCCATTCGAAGGACATGGCCCGCAGGTAGGCCTGTCGGATGTCGGTTCCGAGCACCACTACACCGTGGTTGGCCAGCAGTCCGACGTTGGCTTCGCCGATCGCCTTGGCCACGGCGCGCGCATTGCTCGCGTCGTCGACCGTTCCCCAGTACTCGTCGTACACTGCGACACCGCCGTGGTACAGCGCGCCGGTCTGGTCGTAGATGTCGGGAGCCCGTCCGATATCGGCCCACACCGTTCCCCATCGCGAGTGGTTGTGGATCGCCACCGCGATATCGTCACGAACACGGTGCAATTCGATGTGCAGCGTGATCGCCGGCGTTATGGTCCACCGGCCCGTGATTTCGTTGCCGTCGGCGTCCATGGTCATGATGTCGCTCGCCGTGACCTCGTCCCAGGTCAACCCGAATGGGTTCACCAGGAACGTCCCATCGGGCTGCTTGTAGGTGATGTGTCCGGCGAGATGGTCGTCGTATCCTTCGGCGAACAGGCACCGGCACAGCAGCGCCAGCTCTTGAGCGGCGGTCAGCTCGGGCAACGCGGGTGCAATGGGTTTCGTGACCACCATGGCTCGCATCGCGGTCAGCCGGTTCGTGTCCTGGCTTCTCACGACCAACCGTCCTTACGCACCGAGGATCCGGCGCAGTCGATTGCCGTAGAAAACCAAGGCGTTGTCGCCCAGCACTTTACGTTCAAGCGACTCGCTGAGTCCCCGCTCCTTGACGCACTTCACCGCGCCCGGATAGACGGCATCGTGATGCGGGTAATCGGACGCGAACATGACGTTGTCGGCCCACCCTTGCTCGAGCGTCGAGGCCAGACCCGGCTCCTCGATCTCGAACGTGAGCCACGACCGCGTGCTGAGGGCGCCGTCAGGGTTTCCGCCGCGGTAGTCGCCGGGCGCGAGCTCGTAATGTTCTTCGATGCGGTCCGCCCACGTCGGCGCCCAGCCGCACCCAGCTTCGAGGAAGCCGACACGGAGACGTGGGAAGCGCTGGAAGATCCCGGCCAAGGTGACGTTGACCATCGCGGCCATCTGCTCGAAGACGTGGCTGACGATGTGACAGCCGGCGTAGCTGGACATCCGGTCAAGACCGATGGTGTCGATGCCGGCAAGGTAGGCCTCATGCAGTGACATCGGGACGTCGAGCTGCTGGGCCTTATCCCACAACACATCGAAGTCGGGATGATCGACGGTGCGCCCACCGATCCGGTTGGGTCTCATCACGCCACCGACAAAACTGTGAGTCGTCACGGCTCGCTCGAGTTCGGCCGCCGCCAGCCGCGGGTCATGTTGGGGCAGCAGCGCCACGCCGATCAGACGCTTCGCGTCGGTGGCGCAGTAGCGGGCCAGCCAATCGTTGTAGGCCGCGCAGAGGGCAGCCGCGATATCCGGGTGCTCCAACAGCCCGAACATCAATCCCACGCTCGGGTACAACACGGCGGCGTCGATCCCCTCGTCGTCGAGGACCCGCAGGCGCACCTTGGGATCGCGGCCACCCTCGCGTCGCACGCCGCCTGCGGACACGTGGTTCTGCAATCCGCCAGGGAACGGATACTTCGAGCGCCAAAGCCGGCCCTCGATGCGATATGTGACGTACCCACCGGCTTCGGCCACGAACTGCATGGCGCTGTCGCGCATCGCCGACGGGATGGCGTCGACCAATTCGGGAAGCGTCTCCTCGACGTGCCCGTCGGCATCGATCACGAGTGACATCGGACCCCCTTACCGAGGCGGCCGGAAGTTCAATTACTACTAAAATAGAAAGTTTAGTGGCGCCGTCAAGCGTCGTGCGCTGCCCTAGCAACTCAGGAGGTACGCGCCGCGACGCTGCGCGCCCAGTAGCGCGGCACGTCAAGGGGACTCAGTAGGCCAGGCTCAGCCTCGCACACCGCGGGCACGCAGTTGACTGCCGGCATCGCAGTCTGCACCGAGGGTCGATGACGTCAGCCCACTCGTTCGTCGTCGTCACACCGACAGGCGCCGCTCCAAGGACCGCACCCGAGTCACGCGCCGCCTTCGCCGGCGTGCTGACGAAGTGCCCGACGAGCTCGAGATCGGGATGCTGCAGGATCGCCCGCAGCGCAGCCGCCCCGATGTTGCCCGTACCGCAGTGCACAACTCGGTAGCCCACAACGGACTCCGTCCGGAGCTACGAGGCTTTCTTCTGCGTGGGCGGTGAGTAGTTCGGCTTACCCAGCCCCAGCACGTACTGCGCGATCATGTTCCGGAACACCTCCAGAGTGCCGCCGTAAATGCCGACCAGCGGCGCGAAGCGGTAGATGTATTCCGCCGCGCCATCGTCGGCGGCGCCGTCGGTTCCGATCGGCAGCGACGCCGCCACCCCGAGAATGTCCATCAGGTCCGGCGAGATGTCCCGCATCGTCTGTGCGAGCGCCACCCTGCCGAAGATGGTCGGGGCAGACAGCGCGGCTTCCATGCGGGCGACGCTGCGACCCAACCGATATGCGACGGATTGATCGTCAATCAGGCGGCGACCGTTGGGATCCGGCTCGGCGACCCTCGCCGCAGCCTTGTCGACAGCGATGGCCATGAAACCGGCCTGATGCATCATGATCGAAACATCCTGCAGACCGTCCCCGGCGGACTCCACCGCGCCGTGCTCGACGTTGAGAGGTTCACGCACCACCGTCCAGCCGTTGTTCACGCCCCCGAGCCGGTACTTGTCGTCGACGCGGACATCGCTGTAGTACACGATGTTGGTACGGTCGCCGTCGACGGTCCGGATTCCCTGGATCTCAATACCCGGCGAGTCC
>DASQCE010000149.1:0-3003 GCA_035634855.1 Mycobacterium sp. | reverse complement strand
TTGGTGCCCCTCCCGTTGTGGTTCGTGCTGGGCATCGGCGCTTCACTCACAATCGCCTACATGTGCGTGCAGGCCGACCGGCGCGAGGGGGTCCTTGTCCAGTCGATACCCATCGGCTTCGTCACCGCCCTCGTGACCGCGGGCATGCTCGTGGTCTTTTTCCTCGACCATCCGTACGCAAACGAGAACAGCAGCATCGTGCCGACCGAGATGCGCCGGACGCTCACGCTCATTGATCACGGGAGCGCCATGCCGTGCGACGAGCGTGGCATCCCCCATTCTTAGGGCCGCTGGTCACCGTTTGGCGCAGCAGAGTTGGATATAGGTCGCTGACCTGAGAATATGCGACATCCGCGCGTAGAATACCCCTCTAAACTGCGGAAATGGCCTCTGACGTGGAGCTGTTGCGGCATAGGGCGACACAGGACCGGTGAGAGGCCGAAAATCGTTGCAGCGCAAGGCAAAAACCCCCTTCCGAGGCTAAAAGAAGCACCGCCGAACCCCACGGCACCAGCATGTTTTCTGGACTCGATCGGGACACGGGTGAGCTGGACATCCCGCCGCACACGGTTTGGCGTGAAACCGACCGCGGCCTAATGATGCCGCGGCGCAGACAACCCGCGAGCGGGACCGCCGCGACCGCATCAACCAGGAACGACGCGAGAGAACCGAACTCATCGCCGAAGAAGAACGACAACGCCAAGCCTGGCTTGCCGCGAACTACGAACCACCACCTTCTGAGGCGGCTCGTATCAGAGCCCGAGGTGGGCGTCCAGGCCGGTATCGGGGTGCGTTGTCTCGTGGATCGAGTTGTCGTGCAACGACGTGTCGTGGATCGAGCTGTCGTGGACTGAACTGTCGTGTACGGAGGTGTCCACGATAGAGGACGAGTGCACCGACGAATCGTGTTGAGAGTTATCGATCGTCGACGTGTGGGTGAGCGTGGAACTGTTGTCGACGGCACTGGTGTTGTCCGTGCCGTGGATATCGGTGACGGTCTGAGTTCCGTGCACGTTGGTGGTGTTGCCGTCCGACACCGTCGTGGTGCCGTGGCCCGATGTCTGGATGACGGTCCCGTCGTGCGAGCTGAGCACGTCGCCACCCGCAGACGTGTTGCCTTCGCTGATCACGTTGCCATCGCCGACGGTCACGGTCGACCCCGCGGCGCTGTGGATGTCGCCGTTGTTGACCGTGTTGCCGTCGCCCAGCACCGCGCCGTCCCCACTGACGATGTCGCCGTGAGTACTTCCGCCGACGGCGACGGCGCCGTCGCCCTGCGCGGTTGTCTTGTCCCCGAGGGTGATGTCCCCCATGCCGAAACTCAGGCTGTGGTCGTCGGTGATGTTGGTGGTCGGGCTCATGACGCTGTTGTTGCTCGCCAGGTCGGTGCCAGGGGAGAAGTCGGCTTGCGGCGCGAGGTCGGGCTGCGGTTGGAACCCGTAGTAGCTCGACACGGCCTGCTGCAGATCGATGACTGGTTCACCGCTGCCCCCCATCGCCAGACTCGGGCTGACCGTCGCGGCCACAGACTGCAGCTGTGCCGAACTGACGGTCGACAAGCCGGCGTCCGCGAGCGCCTGGTCGGGGTTGGCGACGAACGCCTGAGCCTGGCCTTCATCGCGGAACAGGTCGAGGATGTAGTCGAGCAGCTTGATCATGAAGCGCCTCTCAAGGATTCAGCAATCTCGGGCCCCGACACGCGCTCGAACGGTAGTGACGCTTCCTGGCAACTCGATGTCATGCAGCAATGGACTTGCTGCCATTGCCGTTCCGCGCCTAGAAGAGACGCCCCAGTTTGGTGAGATTCAGCGGCACGCCGACGACGCTGAGCTGATTGAGGATGTTCTCCAAGCGTTTTCGCGGAACGTCCATCCGCCATTCCGGCAACGTGCCCGACAGACATACAACGCCGGGCGCAAAGCTGATACCCGTCAATGCAAGCCCCTGCGGAAGCTCGGGCAGCCGCACCGGGTAGGCCGGGGTGCGCGCGGGCAGCCTCCAGCGCAACTGGCGGATGACGAGACCGGATGGCTTGAGCCACAGCGTAGATCCGTCGACGCGAGCATCGACCTCGATATGGCCCAGCAGCGGCCTGCCGGCCAGTCGCAGACGCGCGATTCCGTCGGCCCCGACCTCACCGGACAGCCGCGGTGCCGCCCACTCGAACAAATCGTCCAGCAGTGGCGCGGGGACCTCGAGCGTCAGCTCGACCGGAGCAGCCACCAGCACCGGCGGTGCCGTCGGCTTCATATGCACGTTGTGCAGCACTGCCGTCGCTCGGTCGAATCGACTGCCGTGCCAACTGAGGTCACGCGCCGCAAGCCGGACATCATTTAGCTGTCCGACCGACAGCCCGCGCACGTCGAGCCCAGAATCGAACTCGGTGACCGTCAGCGCGAGATCTCCGTCATCCAGGCGGACCGACAGCCGACGACCCACCACCAGCCGACGCACCGTCATGAACAAGGTCCGGTAGGCCGCCGCCGCTCCGGTGCTGACGGGCGCTACCGCCGCCGACGACCACAGCGAGGTCAGCATGTCGATCGGCCGGAACGGGTCGAATCGGCGCTGCGGTCGTGGACGCGTCATGTCATCCAGCATCCGCCATCCGTACTACGGAGTGAAGCTGGATAGCAGTGCCCGCATCGACTTGGCGACGGCGTGCCGCGTCTCGACCGGATCCGGTGAGTTTGCGATCAGCATCGCGCCCCGGGTGAGCGCGCCGAGCAGCAGCCGGGTCGCGGTCTCCGGATCCTCGACCGTGATCGTTCCCGCCTGCGCGGCCGCCGTCAGCGCATGCACGATCACCGCGTGCGCGTACTGCTCATCGAGTTCGGTGTAGCGGGCCAGACCAAGCACCGCGGGCCCGTCGACGATCAGGATGCGCTGCATATCCGGCTGAAGCACACCGTCGAGGAACGCCTCGAAGCCACGAGCCAGCTCGTCGACGCCATCTGACGCGCCCTGCGCCGCCTTCGTGGACGCCGTCATCAAGTCGGTATG
>DASQCE010000148.1:0-9284 GCA_035634855.1 Mycobacterium sp. | reverse complement strand
CCGAATCGGGTACGTGTGCGGTCACCGGCGAGGCCGGCGCACCCGCGAAGCCCGGGCCGCCCGTCGCAGACATCACGACCGGCCTGCAGTCGGCGCTATCGATCACGGCGCTGCTGTATTCACGCGACACCGGCCGACGTGCCGGAGGTAACACCGGGCGGCGGGAGGGAGGTAACAGCGTCGCCGTCAGCCTGTTCGACACCATGATGGACGTGATGGGCTACCAGCTCACCTACACCCAGCACACGGGTGTCGACCAGCAGCCGCTGGGCATGAGCTCACCGGCTGTTGCGCCGTACGGGTCGTATCGCACCGCCGACGGCCAGACAGTGGTGCTTGGCACGACCAACGACCGCGAATGGCAGCGCCTGGCACGAGAAATCTTGCAGCGCAACGACTTGGCCGACGACGAGCGGTTCCGAACGAACGCAGGCCGGGTGGCGAACCGGGCGGTGCTCGACGAGGCGATCGGCGATTGGTGCGGGCAACAGGACCTCAATCACGTGCAGAAGACGGCGGATGCCGCGGGAATCGGGAACTCCCGGTACAACGTGCCCAGCGAGGTGGTGGTGCACCCACAGCTGACCGCGCGTGACCGGTGGCGCGAAGTCCAGACGTCGGCGGGCCCGATCCAGGCGCTACTGCCGCCGCCCGTCATCGCCGGTTACGATCCGCCGATGGGCGCGGTTCCCGGGCTTGGCCAGCACACCGACGCCGTGCTCGCCGAACTCGGCGTGGGCTCCGACGAGATTGCCGTGTTGCGCGATCGCGGCGTGATCGGGCCGGCGTACGGCTGATGTCTGCGAGCGACGAGTCCGTGCTGTTGTCGTCCGACGACGGCGGCGTCCGGACGCTGACGCTGAACCGCCCCGATCGCAAGAATGCGATCAATGCGCAGCTGTGGATCGAACTGGCCGACGCGCTACGGGCCGCCGCCCGCGATGACCTGCGTGCTCTGGTGATCACCGGTGCGGGCGGCGCGTTCTGTTCGGGCGCGGACCTCTCCACCCCGGAGGACATCCACCCAAGGCACAAGCTGCGCAGGCTCACCGACGTCGCGCTGGCCTTGCATGAGCTGACCATTCCCACCATCGCGAAGGTGACGGGCGTCGCGGTGGGCGCGGGATGGAACCTCGCGTTGGGGTGCGATTTCGTGGTCGCGACGCCCGAATCGCGGTTCTGCCAAGTGTTTTCGAAACGCGGGCTGTCCGTTGACCTGGGCGGGTCGTGGCTGTTACCCAAGCTGGTCGGCCTGCAGCAGGCTAAGCGCCTCGTGCTGCTCGCCGAGACGATCGACGCCGACGAGGCGCGGTCGCTGGGATTGGTTACCTGGCTCAAGCCCGCTGCCGAGATAGACGAGTTCGTCGCCGACCTGGCCCGGCGACTCGCGGCAGGGCCGCCCGTCGCCCTGGCGCAGAGCAAGGGCCTGCTCAATGACGGCGCCGATGCGACGTTGCACGAGGCGCTGGCCAATGAGGCCCGGGCGCAGCCGGGCAATTTCGCGACCGCAGACTCCATGGAGGCATACGCGGCGTTCGCCGAGAAGCGTGAACCGGCGTTCACTGGACGATGGGCCGTCTCGCCCAGATCGGAGTGAGGTAGATGCGTGAGACCGTAATCGTCGAGGCGGTGCGCACACCGGTCGGCAAGCGCAACGGCGGACTGTCCGGCATGCACGCCGCCGATCTATCGGCCATTGTGCTCGATGCGCTTGCCGAACGCGCGGGCATCGACCCCGAGATCGTCGACGACGTGGTGTGGGGTTGCGTCTCGCAAGTGGGTGACCAGTCGAGCAATATCGGCCGCTACTCAGTGCTGGCGGCCGGGTGGCCGGAGAGCATCCCCGGAACCACCATCAACCGCGCGTGCGGGTCGAGCCAGCAGGCGCTGGACTTCGCGGTGCAGGCTGTGATGTCCGGTCAGCAGGACGTCGTCGTGGCCGGCGGTGTCGAGGTGATGAGCCGCGTACCGCTTGGCTCAGCGCGGTCTACTGGCATGCCGTACGGCCCGAAAGTGCTTGCCCGCTATGGGGATTTCTCGTTCAATCAGGGCATCTCTGCGGAGTTGATCGCACAGAAGTGGGGCTTATCGCGGACCCGTCTCGACGAGTATTCGGCGCGCTCTCATGAGCTGGCCGCGAAAGCGCAGGACGATGGCGCGTTCGAGACGCAGATCATGCCGGTGTTCACCGATGGCGAGCCGGTGGTTGCCGACGAAGGCGTCCGTCGGGGGACAACCGTCGAGAAGCTCGCCGGTCTGAAGCCGGCGTTCAAGGAGGACGGTGTCATCCACGCGGGCAACTCGTCGCAGATCTCCGATGGCGCGGCAGCCCTGCTGGTGACGACGGCCGAAAACGCGGTTGCGATGGGCCTGACGCCGATCGTCCGGTATCGCGCGGGCGCCGTGACCGGGGCCGATCCGGTGCTGATGCTGACGGGTCCGATTCCGGCCACCGAGAAGGTGCTGCACAAGGCCGGTGTCGGATTGGACGAGGTCGGCGTGTTCGAGGTCAACGAGGCGTTCGCGCCGGTGCCGCTGGCGTGGCTGGCCGAAACCGGGGCCGACCAAGAAAAACTCAACCCGCTGGGCGGGGCGATCGCACTCGGCCATCCGCTCGGCGCGTCGGGCGCGGTCCTGATGACGCGCATGATCAATCACATGCGCGACAACGGGATTCGCTACGGCCTACAGACCATGTGCGAGGGCGGCGGCACCGCCAACGCCACGCTGGTCGAACTCATCTCGTAATTAAGGAGATTCATGCGCCGCGACCTGTTCACTTCAGACCACGAAGCGTTCCGCGAACTCGCAAGGGACTTCGTCGAGAAGGAGGTGGTTCCGCACTATCCCGAGTGGGAGAAGGGCGGACGCATGCCCCGCGACGTCTTCAAGGAGATGGGTGCCCTCGGCATGCTGGGGATGGCGATCCCCGAGGAGTACGGCGGTGCGGGCATGCCCGACTACCGCTACAACGTCGTGATGCAGGAGGAGGCGGCCCGCGCTCTGGTCACGCTGTCGACCGTGCGCACCCAGCTCGAGGTGATCCTGCCGTATTTCCTGCACTACGCGAACGCCGAACAGCGCGACCGCTGGTTCCCGGGCCTTGCCTCGGGCACGTTGCTGACGGCGATCGCGATGACCGAACCGGGTACCGGGTCGGATCTGGCAGGCATGCGCACCACCGCGGTGCGCGATGGGGACGACTTCATCGTCAACGGGGCCAAGACCTTCATCACCGGCGGCATGCAAGCCGACCTGGTGATCGTGGTCGCCCGCACGGCGACCGATCCGGACAACCGCCGCAAGGGCCTGACGCTGCTGGTCGTCGAGGACGGCATGCCCGGCTTCACGCGCGGCCGCGAGCTGGAGAAGATGGGTTGCAAGGTGCAGGACACCGCCGAGCTGTCGTTCGTCGACGTCCGCGTTCCCGCCGCCAACGTGCTGGGGGAGGAGGGCGAGGCATTCGGCTACCTCGGCCACAACCTCCCGCAGGAGCGGCTCACCGTCGCGGTCGGATCGGTTTCGCAGGCCAGGTCGGCGATCGCCGCGGCCATCGACTACACGAAGAACCGCAAGGCGTTCGGCACGCCCGTCGCGTCGTTTCAGAACACCAAGTTCGAGCTCGCTGCGTGTTCGACGGAGGTCGAGGCCGCCCAAGCGATGCTGGACCGCGCCGTGGCTTTGCACGTCGAGGGTGAGCTGTCGGCAGCCGATGCCGCCCGCGTGAAGCTGTTCTGCACCGAGATGCAGCAGCGCGTCGTGGACCGGTGCCTGCAGCTGTTCGGCGGCTACGGCTACATGATGGAGTACCCGATCGCCCGGCTGTACACGGATGCGCGGGTGACCCGCATCTATGCGGGGACCAGCGAGGTGATGAAGGTGATCATCGCCAAATCGCTGGGCTTGTAGGTTTCGCGATTTCGGCGCGCTAATCCACGCTGAGCGACTGTTTGCGCGCCGAAATCGCTGAAGATTTTCGGTGAGGCCCTTGTCACAGCGGGTAAACCTACCTACTGTGTGTTCACTAGGTTGGTTGAACGAAGGAGTTCGGTGTCGTCGGTGTCCGGCCCGAGGCCATACGCCACACTCTTCGCCAAGGGCGAGGATCGCAGGCAGCGGATTCTGGCCGTCGCCGAGCGGCTGCTCGCGCGCAACGGCTGGCGCAACACGTCGCTGGCCCTGATCGCCAAGGAAGCAGGCGTCACGCCTGCCGGGCTGCTGCATCACTTCGAGTCCAAGGAACAGCTGCTCAACGCGGTGCTGGATGCCCGCGACGCCGACGACGACGCCCACGCCGATTACCGCCGCGGTGACCTCATCACCGAGCTGAGCCGAGTCCCCGAGCGGTTCGAACGCGCCCCCGAGCTGATCGGCACATTCACGGTGCTGCTGGTGGAGAACATCGCGCCGGACGCTCCGTTACACGACCGCATCCACAAGCGGTATCGCGACGCGATCGACATCATCACCGACATCGTCAAGCGGGGCCAGCGCGACGGCCTGTACCGCAAAGATTTCGACGCGGCCAGTAAGGCCGTGGAAATACTCGCCTTCATCAACGGAATGGAGACCCTATGGTTACTCGATCCCTCACTCCCGCTGACCGAGGTGTTCAAGGGGTACGCCGAGTCACTGGGTCGCGAGCTGGCGCCCAGGGGCTCGACATGAGGTACCGGCTGGACGTCGTGGCGCCCACCGTGCTCGACGCGGTGATGTTCGCCGGCGGCTGGGTGTACGACCGCGTGATGGCCGGGTGGGACGTCACCGTCCTGATCGGGGCCGACGAGGATGTCCGGCCACTCGAGATCCTCGGGGCGGAGGTGCGCGATCTGGAGTCTGTGCTGGCGTCATGGGAGGACCGTCCGCACCCGCAGACGGTTGCCATCGCGGCCGATTTGTTCGACAGCGATTCGCGGGTGCACCAGCATGTCCTCAACGCGCTCGAACAGGGCGCGACAGAAGTGACGCTCTGGGGTGAGCATCTGCCCGCGGAGCTCGATGAGAGCGTGGATTCGGTGCAACACCGACTGAGTGCGGCCGCACGCGCGTTCAAGGCTCAGGCGCTTGCGGCGGCTGAGGATTCGGCGGCCGCGGCCGTCGGCGACACCGAGACGTTCCGCTGCGGAATGATGGCCTCGGTGGCTGCGGACCTGATCCCGGCGAGTTAGTTAGTTGCGCCGAAACGGTATTCCGGCAGCGAAAGTTTCGAGGAGGAGCGGCCTGCCGGAAGGCAGTTTTGCGATTCAGGTGAGGTCGATGAGCACCTTGCCGATGGCGCGGCCGTCGGCGACATGCCTTAGCGCTGCCACAGTTTCCGACAGCGGGTAGACCGCGCCCACGTGCGGGCGCACGCGGCCGCTGACGAAGTGTTGGCGTAATTCGTCGTCATTGCGGGCGAATTCGTCTGGGCGGACATCCTGAAACTGAAAACCCAGGACCTGCACCCCTTTCACGAGCACCAGGTTGAGCGGGATGCGGGGAATGACGCCGGATGCGAATCCGACGGTGACGAACCGTCCGCCGCGGCTCAGCGATCGCAATGCGGGTTCGGAGAGGTCACCGCCGACCGGGTCGACGACCGCGTCTGCACCTCCGGGCACGGCCTCCTTCAGCGCGCGTCGTAGGTCACCTGTCGTGTGGTTGACGACGTGTTTGGCGCCGTAACCCGCTGCCACATCGAGCTTTTCGGCCGATGACGCGACTGCCGTGACCGAGGCGCCGAGCTGCACGCCGAGCTGCACTGCCGCCAGGCCCACGCCTCCGCCTGCGCCGAGCACGATTACCTCGTCGCCCTCCTGCACGCGAGCCATCGACCGCAGCGTGTGATAGGCCGTCCGATACGCCACGCCGAACGCAGCGGCGGTGCGGTCGTCCACGCCGCCGGGTATCCGCGACAGTCCGGCGGTGGGCACCACGACTTCCTCGGCGAAGGCACCGTACAGCTCGGTGCCGGTGATCCGGTCGCCGACCGCGAAACCCCCTGCGCCGTCGCCGGTCTCGACGATCACACCGGCGAACTCACTGCCGGGCACGAATGGTGGCGGCACGCTGATCTGGTACTCGTTGGCGATCAGCAGCACGTCAGGAAAGTTGACCGCCGCCGCGCCGACCTTCACCCGGACCTGTCCGGCGGCAACCGCAGCCGACGGCTGATCCTCGATTCTGACCACGTCCGGCGGCCCGTAGACCGGGCAGACCGCGGCTCGCATGTCAGCTGTAGTCGGTGGACTCGGCCAACTCGGCCGCCGAGGCCATCAGGTCGGTCACGACGGGCCCGAAGGCCAGTAGCTTCTCGTCGTCACCGGCGCGCTGGAAGCCCTGCTCCAGCACGATCGCCAGCTTCCACTTCGCGAGCACGAGGTAGTAGTCGAGGTCGTCGACTTGGCGGCCCGACACTTCGGCGTAGTGCGCGACCACCTGGTCGCGCGTAGGCATGCCGCGCATGTCGGCATAGCTGATCCCGCCGGAGGAGGCGGCGGCTTCGTCCAGGGGCCAGGATTGCACCATCCAGCCCAGGTCGAGCTTCGGGTCACCGACGGTGCCCATCTCCCAGTCGACGATGGCCGCCAATTCCGCCGGCGCACCGTGCCGGTACATGACGTTGGCGAACTGATAGTCGCCGTGCATGAGGCCCGGAATGTAGTCGAGCGGCCGGTGGACCCGCAACCAGTCGGTGGCCACGTCGAGGCCAGGAAGCGCGCGCTTCCTGATGCGTTCGAGGAAGCCGATCCACCTGTCGACCTGGCGCTCGTGAAAGCCGTCCGGACGGCCGAGATCCTGCAGTCCCTTTGCCTGCCAGTCGACCCTGGACAGCAGCGCAATGCCCTCGGCCAGTTGGTAACTCAGCCCCGGCCGGGCGGTGAAGTCGCTGTCGAACGGCTCAGGCCACTTACCGTGCTGATCCATGGGGGACCAGCCGTCGACGAAGCCCATCAGGTAGAACGGCCGGCCGAGCACCGAGGCGTCCGAGCACACCGCGACGGCCTTGGTGTGCGGCACGTCGGTGCCGTCGAGCGCCTCGATGATCCGCCACTCGCGCAGGATGCCCTTGTCCCGGTCGGGTGGCGCGCCAGGCGGTGGCATCCGCAGCACACAACGCTCGTCACCGCGGCGCAGCTCGTAGATCACGTTCTGGGTTCCGCCGGACAGGAAGCGCGCCTCGAGAGGCTCGCCTTTGCCAGGCAGCGCCTCGCCGTCCATCCAATCGGCAAGAGCCGCAACATCGAATTCAGGGTGCGTCACAGATTCCCCACTTCGGTTTCCAGGTAGTCGGCGTACTTTGCCCGTGCCGCTTCCCGTTTGCGCGGCATCCATTCGGTGGGCCACGTGTCGTCGGTGGCTTGGTAGCCCCGCAGCACCTGCTTGGCGACCGTGGTCTTGTGCACCTCGGTCGGACCGTCGGCCAGCCCCATCACCGCGGCGCCGGTGACCATCCCCATGAACGGCATCTCGTTGGTCACCCCGAGCGCACCATGCACTTGCATTGCCCGCCAGGCGATGTCGTGCAGCACGGTCGGCATGACCACCTTCACCGCGGCGATGTCCTTACGGACCTTCCTGTAGTCGTTGTACTTATCGATCTCCCACGCGGTGTACAGGACCATCAACCGGAACTGCAGCAGCTGCGCATAAGAATCGGCGATGTAGCCCTGCACGAACTGCTTGTCCGACAGGCGGCTGCCCTGAGTCTCGCGGCTGAGCGCGCGCTCGCACATCATGTCCAGCGCCTTGCGCGACAGGCCGATGGTGCGCATGGCGTGGTGAATTCGTCCGCCGCCCAACCGCGTCTGCGCGATCACGAACGCCTGCCCCTCGCCGCCCAGCAGCGCCTCCGCCGGCACCCGCACGTTGTCGTAGTGGATCAGCGCATGTGAGCCCTCGTTGTCACGCTCGCCGTGCAGACCCACATTGCGGACGATGTCGACACCCACCGTGTCGGCAGGCACCAGAAACATCGACATGCCCTGGTAGGCGCTGACTTCGGGGTTCGTCACCACCATCACGATCAGGAATGACGCCGTTTTGGCATTGGAGGAGAAGAACTTCCAGCCGTTGATCACCCAGTCATCGCCGTCGCGCACCCCGCTTGTCTTGAACAGCGTCGGATCCGCGCCTGCATGCGGTTCGGTCATCGAGTAGCAGGAGAACAGCTCACCGTCGAGCAGCGGACGCAGATATTTTTCTTTCTGCGCTTCGGTGCCGTAGTGGGCGATGATCTCAGCGTTGCCGGTGTCGGGCGCCTGACAGCCGAACACGATCGGAGCCCACTGCGAGCGGCCCAGAATCTCGTTCAACAGCGCGAGCCTGAGCTGGCCGTGGCCCTGCCCGCCCAGCTCGGGCCCCAAATGCGTGGCCCACAAACCCTTACGGCGCACCTCTTCTTTCAGCGGATCGATCACCTTGCGACGCTTGTCATCCAGCGGCACGTACTGCAGATGTGGAAACGCCAGATCAAGCGGCTCGAGCTCCTCGCGAACGAACTCGTCCGCCCAGTCCAGAACCTTCCGGTACTCGGGGTCGGTCTCGAAATCCCACGACATCGCGGGGCTCCTCTCAATTGAACGTGCCGACGACCTTGTCGGCTGCGCCGGGCGTCGAGGCGGCCTTCAACGCCTGCACGACGTCGTCGAAGGGGATCGTGTGGCTGACGATCACCGCATATTCTTTCCAGTTGGCGATCAGTTCTTTGGTGACTTCGAAGATTTCGTCGGGGTAGCCCATCGAACCGACGATGGTGATCTCGTTGCTCATGAGATTGAGGAGATCCACCGGTACCCGCTGTTTGTGCACGGCGGCGACGGCGAGCCGCCCATCGAGATGAAAAGCCTGTCGGTGCCGCAGATTCCGCATACCCGGATCTTGACGAGCACGTCCGCGGGCCCGACCGTGGGGCTTCGGCGCGTCGACCACCTGTGTCTCACCGGGTGCTGTCACCACCGACACCTTCATGTGTGCTCCTCTACGCGGGAAGTTGGTTGTAGCCCGCGATCAACGCCGAGATGTCGCGGCTGACGACCTCGGCGAATGGGCGGTCGCCGTAGGTGCCCGCCGCCCAGTGCCGCACACCTTCGCTGACATGCATCCCAGCGAGATGGGACAGGTGGCGCACGTCGACATCTGCCGCGAGCTTGCCGTCCTGCTGTGCCTTCGCGAACAGCTCACCGAACATGTCGGCGTCCGTGTCGTCCAATGGCTCACCGGCGAGGATGCGGTGCTCGTGGCGGTAGCCCTCCAGGATCGTCTCGATGATCAGCTCGCGGGGGTTGCGCGCCATCGAGCGTTCG
>DASQCE010000147.1:0-11373 GCA_035634855.1 Mycobacterium sp. | reverse complement strand
CGGCGGGTGCGTCGAGAACAACTTGCCGATCTTCTCGCCCGAGCGGAATGGGTTGGCGATCATCAGGTGAGCCTGATCGGCCAGCTGCGGCTCCGGCGGCAGCGGCGCAAGCTGCACCCCCGCGCTGATCTTCCGCAGCGCACTCGCCAACGAAAGGGGATCGCCTGTCAGCTCGGCCCCCGACTGGTCGGCCTGATACTCCCGTGACCGCGAAACCGCCAGCTTGATCACCGTCGCCGCGATCGGACCCAACAGTGCAATCAGAAGCAGCGCAAAAGGATTCGCGCCGCCCTCACGGTTGCCGCCGAACAAGCCGGCGAAATGCGCCACGAAAGCAAGCGCGGTGATCACCGACGCCAGCGCACCGGCCACGCATGAAATTAGGATGTCACGGTTGTACACGTGGCTGAGCTCATGGCCCAGCACCGCGCGCAGCTCGCGCTCGTTGAGGATCTGCAGGATCCCCGTCGTACAGCACACCGCCGCATTGCGCGGATTGCGGCCCGTCGCGAAGGCGTTCGGCGCGGCGGTATCGCTGATATACAGCCGCGGCATCGGCTGCCGCGCCGTCGTCGCCAGCTCCCGCACGATGCGATACATCGCCGGCGCTTGCATCTCGTTCACCGGCTGGGCATGCATCGCCTTCAACGCCAACTTGTCGCTGTTGAAGTACACATAGACGTTCATGCCGACGGCGAACAGCACCGCCAGCCCCAAAATCGCCCTGCTCTGGAACAGCGAACCGATGAACACGATCAGCGCCGACATACCCACCAGCAATAGGAACGTCTTGGCCCTGTTGGCGTGCGGATGCCAGGTCATCGTGGCGCCCTCCTACTAGAAACCGGGTGAGTCTTCGCCGTCTTAACGCCTAGCTAGCCTCTCCGGGTTCCGCACTGCGTCAGCCGTGCCGGTTCACCGTGTAGTCCACCAGCGTGGCCAGCGCTTGGCGCCCCGGCCCGTCGGGCAGATTCGCCAGCTCGTCGCGGGCCTGCGCGGCATACCGCGCCACGGTGTCCTTGGCCTGCGCCCTGCCCGGCGACTTGCGCAGCAGTCGCAGAGCCTCAGCCACGTGCTCGTCGTTCTCGACCGGACCCTTCAGCAATTGCCGCAGCCGGTCCCCGTCCGGCCCGGTTTCGCGCAGCGCGTAGAGCACCGGCAGCGTGTGCACGCCCTCGCGCAGGTCGGTGCCCGGCAGCTTGCCCGACTCGTCGGGATCGCTGTCGATGTCGATGATGTCGTCGGAGATCTGAAACGCGGTGCCGACGATCCCGCCGAGCCGGCTCAGCCGCTCGATCTGCTCCTCGTCGGCGCCGGAGAACGTCGCGCCGAACCGGCCCGACGCAGCGATCAAGCACGCCGTCTTCTCGTACACCACCTTCAGGTAGTGCTCGACCTCGTCGACGCCCTCGGCCACACCGCGGGTCTCCCGCATCTGACCCGTCACCAACAGCGCGAACGTATCCGCGATGACCCGCACCGCTTCCGGGCCCAGCCGGGAGACCAGGCGGGATGCCGTCGCGAACAGGTAGTCACCCGCCAGGATCGCGATGTTGTTGCTCCACCGGGCGTTCGCGCTCGGGGCGCCGCGGCGCACCTGCGCCTCGTCCATCACGTCGTCGTGGTACAGCGTCGCGAGGTGCACCAGCTCGATGACAGCCCCCCCGACGGTGACCTGCCACGCGTCGGGTTCGCGGCCCAGCCGCGCCGAGAGCACCGTGAACAGCGGGCGGAACCGCTTGCCGCCGGCCTGAAACAGATGCTGGACCGCCTCGGACATCAGCTCGTCGGCTTTGCCCAGCTCAGTGGCCATCAGATCCTCGATGCGGGCCACCGCATCGCGCACCTCCTGCGCGAAGACGGGGTCTCCGAAATCCACGCCCGCCACCACGCTCGCTGGTGTCCTCACCCTGCCAACATACTGGGAGGCGTGGATACACGAACCGACGTGGTTGTGGTCGGGGCCGGTCCTGCGGGCTCGGCGGCGGCCGCGTGGGCGTGTCGTGCCGGGCGCGACGTGCTGGTCGTCGATTCCGCACAGTTCCCTCGCGACAAGGCATGCGGCGACGGCCTGACCCCGCGCGCGGTCTTGGAACTGCAGCGGCTGGGGCTCGACTCGTGGCTCGAGGGCCGCGTGCAGCACCGCGGGCTGCGGCTGCTGGGGTTCGGCGGCGACGTGGAAGTCGAGTGGCCAGGTCCGTCGTTCCCTACGGTCAGCAGCGCGGTGCCGCGCACGGAGCTCGACGACCGCATCCGGATGGTGGCCGCCGATGAGGGCGCCAAGATGCTGCTGGGTGTAAAAGCCGTTGATGTGCGGCGAGATTCGGGCGGCCGCGTCGCGTCGCTGCTACTGGACTCCGGTGCCGAGATCGGCTGCACGTCGCTGATCGTGGCTGACGGTGCGCGCTCGCCGTTGGGCCGGGTGTTGGGTCGGCAATGGCATCAGGAGACGGTGTACGGAGTGGCGATCCGCGGGTACATCGCGACGCCGCGCAGCAACGAGCCGTGGATCACGTCACACCTGGAGCTGCGCTCACCCGAGGGCAAGGTGCTGCCGGGCTACGGCTGGATCTTCCCGCTCGGCAACGGCGAGGTGAACATCGGTGTCGGCGCGCTGGCGACGTCGAAGCGGCCTGCCGACGCCGCGCTGCGGCCTTTGATGTCGTATTACACGTCGCTGCGCCGCGAGGAATGGGGCTTTTCCGGCGAGCCTCGCGCCGGCCTGTCGGCGTTACTGCCGATGGGTGGTGCAGTGTCCGGAGTGGCAGGCCCGAACTGGATGCTGATCGGCGACGCAGCGGCCTGCGTCAACCCGCTGAACGGCGAGGGCATCGACTACGGGTTGGAGACGGGCCGGCTGGCAGCCGAGCTGCTAAGCGCCGGCGATCTGACGTCGACGTGGCCGGCTGTGCTTGCCGCGCATTACGCGCGCAGCTTCTCGGTCGCGCGGCGGCTGGGGTTGTTGCTCACGGTCCCACGGTTCCTGCCGTCGACGGGGCCTGTTGCCATGCGATCGAAGTTCCTGATGCAGATCGCGGTGCGGGTGATGGGCAACCTCGTCACCGACGAGGACGCGGACTGGATCGCGCGGGTGTGGCGGTCTGCAGGTGCAGGGTCGCGACGGCTCGATGAGCGGCCGCCGTTCAGCTGACGCGTCGAGCACAAGGCGCGCAATCGGCTGAGCGGCTGGACTTGCAAGTCCAAATTCGGCGGTCAAGCATGTCGCCTGTGATTACTCGCCGCGATTTCGCCCGCACCGTTGGACTCGCCGTCGCCACGAGCACCGTGGCCAGTTGCACGTCACCCCCGCCGCCGGCCGCACCGCCGTCGCCGCACACGTCGTTCGCCTCGCTCAAACAGATCGACGCCGATGCACTCAACGTCGGGTACGCCGAGGACGGCCCCGCCGACGGCCCGCCGGTGATCTTGCTTCACGGCTGGCCCTACGACATCTACAGCTATGTAGATGTGGCGCCGATCTTGGCGGCGAAGGGATACCGCGTGCTCGTCCCGTATCTTCGCGGCTACGGGAGCACTCGATTCCGCGCGGCGGACACTGTCCGCAACGGGCAACAGGCCGCGCTGGCGCAGGACATCGTTGCGTTCATGGACGCCCAGAAGATCGACCGGGCGGTACTCGCAGGGTACGACTGGGGCGCACGGACCGCCGACATCGTCGCCGCGGTCTGGCCGCAGAGGGTCAAGGCGCTGGTTTCGGTGAGTGGCTACCTGATCGTCAATCTCGTTGCCAATCAACAGCCATTATCCCCGCAGGCCGAGCGCGGTTGGTGGTACCAGTACTACTTCGCGACCGACCGAGGGGTTCGCGGCTACCGCCAGAACACCCACGACTTCAACAAACTCATCTGGCGAGAGGCGTCGCCGACATGGAAGTTCGACGACGCCACCTATGACCGCACGGCCGCGGCGTTCGCCAATCCTGATCATGTCGACATCGTCATCCACAACTATCGCTGGCGGCTTGGTCTGGCACAGGGCGAACCGCAGTACGACGACCTCGACCGCAAACTGGCCGCTAGCCCGCCGATTACCGTGCCTGCGATCACGATCGGCAGCGACTTCGACGGCCCCAACAAAGATGGTGCCGCCTACCGCAAGATGTTCACCGGTCCGTACTCGCACCGCATTCTCGACGGCATCGGGCACAACGTGCCGCAAGAGGCACCGCAAGCGTTCGCGGATGCCGTCGTCGCGGCCGACAATCAGTAGCGTTGAGCACGGGTGGCGTGGCCACTGTCGGCTACGAACGTCGCACGGTTGACGAACTGATCACCGCGCTGACCATGGCCGCTGTGGAAGTCCTTGTCGACGTTCGGCTTACGCCGTTGTCGCGTAAACCGGGCTTGTCAAAGAAGCGCCTCGCGGTGCTTTTGCAGGCAGCCGGCATCGAGTACCTGCATCTGCCACACCTTGGCAATTTGCGGGACAATCGCGACGCCTTTCGGCGCCGCAACAAGGCCGCCGTCACACGGTATCGAGCGGTGCTGAAGACGCCGGAAGGCCAAGCGGCACTTGGCGAATTGGTTCGACTGGCTACACATCGGCGCGTGGCATTGATGTGTTTCGAGCGGGCTGCGGCTGAGTGCCATCGGTCAATGGTCGCCGACGCGCTGGTGGAGGTTGGGGCAGTGCTGATTGCCCACCTCTGAGCGAGAACCCTTTGGCGAGCGACAAAGTCGGCTCAGAGGCGGGCAATTTGGACACCGTGAGTTGCGCCGGAGCGAGCGCTCAAATGCATACAGGTCGTCGGAAGGATCCGCATCCGGATCTGATGGGACCCAATCGTCCCGGGCCGAGAGGGTTCCTCGACATGCAGATTCCGATCGGCGGGCGATATCTTGTCGGTGCGGGATGCCATGGGGGCCCAGGGATCACGTTCATCCCCGGTTACAACGCGGGCCACCAAGTCCTCGAAGACGCAAGCGTCAGCCTAGAGACTTCGCGAACCCGCTGACGTCACGCATGCTCGCGGCGTACACCTCCGGCATGGCGCCCGCGAGTATGAGGTCACCACCATGGCAGGTGCCGGCGACGACTCGGCCGACCGCGGGAACCCCGGCGCGCACCAGCCGTCGGTAATAGAGCAGGCCTTCGTCGCGGAGCGGGTCCAGTTCGTTGACCGAAATGATGTGGGGCGGTAGACCGCTCAGCTCCGCATCGGTGGCCGCCAGTGGCCAGCAGGTGGCGTCGTGCGAGTGTGAGCCGTCCGGGTTGTAGATCGACCCCATCAGAGCCAGGCCCAGACAGCTAATGAAGTATTCGTCGTTCTCTTTCAGTGATGGCAGATCGTCGGGCTGCTCCAGCCAGCGGTTCGAGATGAACGGGCACTGCGCGTAAACACCGGCGATCTCGTGCAACCACCCCTCCCGCTTAGCCTTATGGGGAACAGCAAGGGTGAGATTGCCGCCGCCGGACTCGCCGCCGACGATCAAGTGCGATACGCCGAGATCGCTGCGGTTGGCGTACGTCCATCGGACACCGGTTGCGCAGTCGTTGAGACCGGCCGGATACGGGTGCGGGCCGAGCTTGCCCGCCGAGTTGCGAAACTCGACACCGACGACGACAAGCCCTGTGGCGGCTAGGTATTCGCGCCCGCGCATGTACCCGATGTCGGCGGCGCTGAGAAAGGCCATGGCGCCGCCGTGCAGGTGCACCACACACGGCAATGCTCCGTCGCCGGCGTCGGGACGGCTGATGTACAACGTGACATCGTTCCCGTCGGTGCCCTCGATCGTCGTCGTCGTGGTCGTGACGCCCTCGAAGATCGGAACCGACTGCGCGAACATGTCGAGAACTGCGCCCGTGTTCTCCTCGATTTCCGCGACAAAAGCCCGTCGTTTCTCCAGCGGTGCGTCGACCGTCAACGCCGGCTGCGGATAACGACCATCGAGCGCAAGTGGCGCAAGAGCGGCGACCATACGCGGGTCGGAACGGGGATCGGTGCCGATCGTGCTGTCGGGATCGGCCAGGCGTCCGTACATGGGGCGACCGTACATCGGCGCAGCGCCACCACGGCCCGCTTTAGCGCAGGGGTTTGGTCGCGGCGTGCAGCGCAACGATGCCGCCGGTGAGGTTGCGCCATCGCACCGCCGACCACCCTGCATCGGCGATCCGGTGCGCCAGCTCCGCCTGGTCCGGCCACGCACGGATCGACTCGGCGAGGTAGACGTAGGCGTCCGGATTCGACGACACCGCTCGAGCGATCCGCGGCAACGCCTGCATCAGGTACTCCTTGTAGACCGTCGCGAACATCCCGTTCGCGGGCGTCGAGAACTCGCACACCACCAGCCGGCCGCCCGGACGCGTCACCCGCGCCATCTCCCGCAGCCCAGCGGCATGGTCGACGACGTTGCGCAGCCCGAAGCTGATCGTCACCGCATCGAACGCCCCGTCGGCGAACGGCAGCCGCGTCGCATCGCCCGCCACCTTCGGCACCGGCCTGCCCGCACCTGCCGCCAGCATGCCGACCGAGAAGTCCGCCGCCACACACCACGCCCCCGACGCAGCCAGCTCCACCGTCGACACGGCCGTACCCGCCGCGAGGTCGAGCACCTTGTCCCCCGGCCCGATGCGCAGCGCCGAGCGCGTCGCCCGCCGCCAGAACCGGTCCTGCCCCAGCGACAGCACCGTGTTGGTCACGTCGTAGCGGCGCGCGACGGCGTCGAACATCGACGCCACTTCATGTGGGTCCTTGTCCAACGTCGCCCTGTTCACGAACGCGACGCTACCTGGTTGCGCTTACCACCTCGTCCGTGCCAATACGCAATTACGATGCCGAGGTGACCGATGGCGTCGACGAGCTGAGAAACCCGGTGGTAACTGCCGCCGCGGGCGCAGCGGCGCTGGCCGTCGGCGGGGCCGCGACGACCTACGCAGTGATAACCAGACTGCCGGTGATCGGCCCGGCGGTCAGGAAGGGTGTCGACGCCCTTACGGCCCAAGGCGAACAGGTGATCACGCATGCCATCGACCCCGTCAGAACATTCGTCACAACCATCGCCGTAGAGATGGTCGAGCAGATCCTCACCGAGCTCGATCTCACCACGCTGGTACGCGAAAACGTAGACGTCAACGCGATTGCCGCCGAATTCGACATCGACGCGATCGTGGACCGGATCGACCTGATCGGGTTGGCGAACAAGGTGATAGACGGGGTCGATCTGCCTGCGATCATCCGGGAATCGACAAACTCGGTCACCGCCGAGGTGATGACCGATGTCCGGACTCAGGGTGAACGCGCGGACGACATGGTCGCCGGCATCGTCGATCGCGTCCTGGGGCGCAGCCGAGAGCCGCAGTGATCCAACCGACGCCTGTGGCCGGGCACGCACGCGCCGCCGGAATCGTGAGCCGGGGACTCGCCGCCGTGATCGACCTGGTGGTGGTCCTGCTCATCATGAGTGCGCTGTACATCGGTCTGGTGCTGGCCCAGTTGGTCTTCTCACCCGCCGCGTTCAGCCTGCCTTCGCTGAATGCAGTGTTCTCCACCTTGATCACTTTCGCGGTCGCCGTTGTCTACCTCACCACCTGTTGGGCGGTGTCAGGGTGCACGGCCGGGGCGGTGACGATGGGCCTGCGCGTCGCCGGCCGCCGCTCACAGCGGGTCGGGCCGGTGATCGCGTTGCTTCGCGCGGTCGCATGCGTGCTGTTCCCCGTCGGTCTGCTCTGGGTCGCGGTGGATCGGAATCGAAGATCGCTGCAGGACATCGTCCTTCGCACGCGGGTCGTCTACAACCGTCCAGACTGAGCCTATTCCCAGCGAACTCACAGCCTGCGGATTGGCCGAATCGGGAATGAGCAGCGCCAGAACGGGCATTACCCCGGGCATGAGCAACAAAGTTTGGTTCATCACTGGGACATCACGCGGATTCGGCAGGGAGTGGGCGATCGCGGCGCTGGAGCGCGGCGACAAGGTGGCGGCCACGGCCCGCGACACGGCTACGCTCGACGATCTCGCCGAGAAGTACGGCGAAGCGCTGCTGCCGGTCCAGCTCGACGTCACCGACCGCGACGCCGACTTCGCCGCCGTCAAGCAGGCGTACGACCACTTCGGCCGCCTGGACATCGTCGTCAACAACGCCGGCTACGGCCACTTCGGCTTCATCGAGGAGCTCTCCGAACAAGAGGCGCGCGCCCAGATCGAGACGAACGTGTTCGGCGCGCTGTGGGTGACGCAGGCCGCGCTGCCTTTCCTGCGTGCGCAGCGCAGTGGCCACATCATCCAGGTGTCCTCGATCGGCGGCATCACCGCATTCCAGAACGTCGGCATCTACCACGCGTCGAAGTGGGCGCTCGAGGGCTTCTCGCAGGCGCTGGCCCAGGAGGTCGCGCCGTTCGGGATCCATGTGACGCTGATCGAACCTGGCGGGTTCTCCACCGACTGGGCCGGATCGTCGTCGAAGCGCTCCACCCCGCTGCCTGACTACAAAGAGGTGCATGAGGAAGCCGAGCGGATCCGCAGCCAGCGCACCGCCAAACCCGGCGATCCGCAGGCGTCGGCCCGCGCGCTGCTCAAGGTCGTCGACGCCGCCGAGCCACCGCTGCGGGTGTTCTTCGGTGAAGTGCCGCTGCAGCTGGCCAAGGCCGATTACGAGAACCGCCTCAAGACGTGGGAAGAGTGGCAGCCGGTCGCGATCGAAGCACAGGGCTAGTTTCTGCTCGCCGGGAAGGGCTAGGCGGCGCGCAGTCGTCGGATTCCCTGCACGGCGTCGTAGTGGCCGATCAACTCGTCGCAGATCGCGGGCCACGTCCGGGCGAGGACGCTGCGACGTGCGGCGAGCGAGTAGCGCTGCCGTTCGGCGATCAGGTGGTCGACGGATTCGCCGAGCTTCGCTTCGAATTCGTCGACCTCCAGTAACAACCCCGTGCGGTAGGGCGCCACGAGGTCGCGCGGTCCGCCCGCGTTTGGTGCGATGACCGGCAGGCCTGACGCCATCGCTTCCTGCACGGCCTGGCAGAACGTCTCGTGTTCGCCGGGGTGAACGAAGACGTCCATGCTGGCGAATGCCGTCGCAAGCGGTTCGCCGTAGAGCGCACCGGTGAAAACGGCTGACGGCATGGCGCTTTTGAGCTTGTCTTGGTCGACGCCGTCGCCGACGATGACCAGCTGAAGGTCGTCGCGCCGCGCCAGCGCAGCGAGCCGCTCCACGTGTTTCTCCGGCGCGAGCCGGCCGACGAACCCGACGACCGGCCTGCCGTTCGGCGACCAGCGTCGCCGCAGTTCTGCGTCGCGCGCCGACGGAGCGAAGCCCGTGATGTCGACGCCCCGCGCCCACTTGTGCACTCGCGGGATGCGATGTGCAGCAAGGTTTTCCATCGCCGACGTGGACGGCGCCAGCGTGCGGTCGGCCCGCTTGTGCAGGTGACGGGTCCAGGCCCAAGCAGCACGCGATGCGACGCCGATGCCGTAACTCTCCGCGAAACCCGCCACGTCGGTTTGGAATACGGCGACGGTCGGGATACCGAGGAACCGCGCGGCGTGCAGTCCGCCGTAGCCGAGCAGGGCCGGCGACGCCAGATGCACGACGTCCGGGTCGAATCCGCGCAGGACGCCGACCAACCGCGGCCGTGGCACGCCGAGCGGCAGCGACGTGATCTTCGGGAACATTCGCGACGGCACACGGTGCACGCGGATTCCGTCGTGAACCTTTTCGGCAGGCCGTTCGCCCGGTGGCGTATCCGGAGCGATGACGATGACTTCGTGGCCGGTGCGGCGGAGATGGTCGATCACCCGAAGCACCGAGTTGGTGACGCCGTTGATATTCGGGAGGAAGGACTCTGCGACGATCGCAACGCGCACCCCAAGAGCGTCCCATCAACGGCTGTCGCGAAGGTTGCAACAGGGCATACGACACGCAAATAGCTCGTGCCAATGATCGAGCGGTCGGCGAACCGGAGATCGAGTATCGTGCGCACAAAGAAGGGCGGTTGACATGCGGATTTCCCGGGCCATGGTGATGATCACGGTAGCCCTGCTGATCACCGCCGTCGGCTGCACCAAACAGATCGCAGGCACCGCCGAGTCCGATCCCAAGAAGCCGCCGCTGTCAGTCAGCAAGGACGGCTACGGCATCGTCGCCGGCTTCGACAACGCCCCCAAGAAGATCGAGATCTACACCGAACCGCAATGCAATCACTGTGCAGACCTTCAACGCGACTTCGGCGACCAACTCGCTTACTACATCACCGTCGGGCAACTCGAGGTCACCTACCGCCCAATGACGTTCCTGGACGACAAGACCGGCGGCTATTCCGGTCAGGTGAGCAATGCGCTGTTCCTCGCCACCGAGAAGACGGGTTCGCCTGAGGCCAAGGCGACAGGTACCGAGTTCCAGCGGTTCGTCGAAGACTTATGGGCGCACCAGCATCCCGGCGGTACGCCACCAACCGGGGATGAGTTGCAGGACATGGCCAAGAAGGCCGGCATGCCCGACGCCGTCGCGCAGAACATCAAGGGCGGCGGATCCGCTGTCAACGTCAAGGCCATGGACGACGCGAACTTCGAGTTTCTCTATGAAATCGACTCGACAGAGATGGGCACGCCCACGGTCTACGACCTCGACAAGGGCGAGAAGCTCGACATCTACGACAACGACTGGCTCAACAAACTGATTCAATCTTGAACTGCTGCAGCAGCTTTGGTCGTTTCGCGGCCCGTCCGCCGTTCGATCGACGTGACGGCGAGCAGCGCAGCACCCGCGATCAGCCAGCCCACGACCGCGATAGAGCCGGCCGGGATGATCGCCAGCGACGCGTTACGGTCCTGCACCCGAACCAGATCGGGGTTGTTCTTGTCGTACTCGACGTAGATCCGCATGCCGGTGTCGAGTTCGGACGGGTACAGCACGCCGAGTTCCGGCCGGTAGGTGACGCGGTCGGGGGTGACGAATTCGATCGTTGAGCGCCTCGGGCCCGCGCTGAGCACGTTCGCTTCGGCCACGCCCATGTGGCGCTCGATCTGCCGGTCGTTGCGCCACGCCCCGAATACCAGCAACACCGACTGCAAAGTAACCATGCATGCGGCGATCACGATGCCGATGCGAATCCGCCGAAAGACCCGCTGCGATCGCGTTTCGCCCGGATCCCGAGACAGACGCGGAATCAGCCAGCGCCACAACGCAATCAGATGACTCACTGTGCCATCCTGTTCGCTCCCCTCACAGGGCAGCCTTGATCGACGCATGCAGTGCCCGCAGCGACGACCGGTCGGCTTTCACCTCCAGCACCCGCATCCCCTCGAACGGCTCGCCCAGCGCACCGGCCAGCTCGTCGGCCTCGATCTGCCTGCTGTCGACGTGGTAAGCCCGGCACAGCGCGCCCACATCGACGTCGTGTGGCGTGCCGAAAATCCGC
>DASQCE010000146.1:0-2593 GCA_035634855.1 Mycobacterium sp. | reverse complement strand
CACCCGCAGCGCCTTCGTCGACTCCTGCGCCGAGTATTCGAGGTCCTGGGGGTAGTGGTTGCGGCCGTCGATGATCACCAAATCCTTGACGCGGCCGGTGATGTAGAGCTCACCGTCGTGGTAAGCGCCGTAGTCGCCGGTGCGCACCCACGTCGCTTCGTCGGTTGCGCCTTGGGCGTGCGACGGGTTGGTCCGCGACTTGAGAATGTTCTGAAAAGTCTCGCGGGTCTCTTCTTCCTTGCCCCAGTAACCGGTGCCCATGTTCTGGCCACTGATCCAGACCTCGCCGATCTGTCCGTCGGGCAGCTCAGTGGCCGACTCCGCGTCGACGATGACGGCCCACTCGGCGACGCCGACCTTGCCCGCGCCGGCCTGTGCCACGGCACTGGGTGCGTCGTCGGGTACCTCGACGAAGCTTCCGGTGTTCAGCGCATCGCGGTCGACCGAGATGATCCTCGGGTGATCGCCCATCGGGGTGGTCGACACGAACAGCGTCGCCTCGGCCAACCCGTAGGACGGCTTGATCGCCTGCGGCTTGAAGCCGTGCGGGGCGAACGCCTCGTTGAACCTGCGCACGGTGGCGGCCGAAATTGGCTCGCTGCCGTTCAGGATGCATTTGACAACGGACAAATCCAGTGGCGGCTCGTCGCCCTTCGGCAGGCCGCGGGCGGCGGCATGGTCGAACGCGAAGTTCGGAGCCACCGAGATCACCCCGCCGGTGTCGTCGGGCTTGCGGGACATTTCCCGCAGCCACCGGCTCGGCCTGCGAACGAACGCCGCAGGCGTCATGAAGGTGAAGTAGTGCCCGATCATCGGCGCCAGCATCGCCGTGATGAGGCCCATGTCGTGGAAGAACGGCAGCCACGACAAGCCGCGGTCGCCCTCCTCACCGTCGAGCGCCTGGATGATCTGGACGATGTTGGTGGCCACACTCAGGTGGGTGATCTGCACACCCGTGGGGATGCGCGTCGAGCCGGACGTGTACTGCAGGTACGCGATCGTGTCGGCGGTGACGTCGACCGGCTCCCAGGTGGCGCCGACCTCGTCGGGAATCGCATCGACGGCGATGACGCGAGGACGCTCCTTGGCAGGCCTGGTGCGGAAGAACTTGCGCACGCCCTCGGCGGCCTCGGTGGTGGTCAGGATCGCCGACGGGTGGCAGTCGTCGAGGACGGCGTGCAAGCGGCCGACGTGGCCGGGCTCGTTCGGGTCAAACAGTGGAACGGCGATTCGGCCGGCGTACAGGGTGCCGTACATCGCGACGAGGTATTCCAAGTTCTGGGGGCACAGGATCGCTATGCGGTCACCCGGCTCGGTGACCTGTTGCAGGCGCGCGCCAACAGCCTTGTTGCGTACCGAGAATTCGGCCCAGTTCAGCTCGCGCACGACGCCGTCGCGTTCCACGGAGAAGTCGAGGAACCGGTAGGCGAGCTTGTCTCCCCGAACCTTGGCCCACTTCTCGACGTGCTTGACGACGCTGCCGTTGTCGGGGAACTTGATCAGTCCGTCCTTCAGGAACGGGTTATGAAAGCCCATTCTCACTCTCCTGTCGAAGCCACTGTCTCGCGAAACCGATTCGCGGTGGTAACCGGCGGGACGCCGCGGCGTGCCCACCCAAGCCAACCGCGCGAAACCAAACCCCGAAGATCGTACCGGGGAGTAGGCGGTCATTACGCCATCGTCGGTCGGACGTCCATCCTCAACCTCAGAATGGGCTCTGACCAGCACCTTCGGTTCGACCGTCGGTCACCACTCTTAGTTTTTTCTTAATGTTAGGTGACCGAATGTCGCACGCCAAATCGGTCCGGTCACATGTCAGCCATGTTTTGGGTGCGGAGCGTTATCGATCACGTTCTGCGCCCAGCCCAGTGTCCACTGCGTGGCGGGCGCACCGTCGAGATTCCAGAAGTCGGGCGTGGCGTACATGGCGTGGACCGGCTGGCCGCCGCCGCCGCTGAGCACCTCGATCGTCCTCGGCAGCTGGGTGATGTTGAAGGCCGACTCCGGCGCCGCGCAGATCAGGTCGCCCACCGCGCAGATCTCGTTCGTGCGGTCGTTGAGCATGCCGAACCCGCCGGGCCGTGGCCCGGTCATCGTCAGGCCCAGTGCCGACAGCGTCGGCACCTCCTGCAGCGTGATCTCCGCACCCTGGCCGTCGGGATTGGGTCCGATGTCCTGACCGACGTTGTCCTGGCGGCGGCCGTCGGCGATCAACGTCACCCCGACCACCAGATCCTCGTCGACCGGTCCGCGCCCGTTGCCGATGTCGCTGGCCATGTCGCCTGCGATCACCGCGCCCTGCGAGAAGCCGACGAGCACATAACTGGTCAGCGGGCAGCGGTTGTTCATTTCCGTCATCGCCTTCACGGCGGCGCGGGTGCCCTCGGCGCGGCTGTCGTTGTAGGACATCTGCTGGTCGGCCGACAGCGGATTGTGGAACTGCGCGGTGTAGGGGACGGTGAAGATCTCGAGCCGGTCGTTGCCGAACTGGGCCCTGATCGGGTTGGTCACGTTCAGCAGCAGCGCTATCGGGAACTGGGTCGGGTTGACCGGGTCGAGTTGCGGCGAGGATTCCCAGGTTCCCGGGATCGAG
>DASQCE010000145.1:0-2828 GCA_035634855.1 Mycobacterium sp. | reverse complement strand
ATGAAACTCCTGGAGCTCCTCGACCACCTCAACGACACCCTAGTTACACAGGGGAAGGAGCCGATAGCCTTCGAATCCGACTGCCGCGAGGGCATATGCGGCACCTGCGGCATCACCGTCAATGGACGCCCACACGGGCCGGTGCCCAACACCACCACATGCGGACAGCACCTCCGGGACTTCAAAGACGGTGCCACGGTGCGCCTGGAACCGTTCCGGTCCGCCGCCTACCCGGTCGTGCGCGACCTCATCGTCGACCGTTCCGCACTGGACCGCGTCATCGAGGCCGGCGGCTTCGTGTCGGTGGACGCCGGCACCGCCCCCGACGCCGACACCGTGCAAATCCCGCTACACGTGGCCGAGGCCGCACTGGACTTCGCCGCCTGCATCGGCTGCGGTGCCTGCGTGGCCGCCTGCCCGAACGGGTCTGGCTCCTTGTTCACCGGCGCCAAGCTGGGCCACCTGTCGCTACTGCCGCACGGGCGGCAGGAACGCGAACGTCGGGCCCAGTCGATGGGCGTGCAGGCCGACGAAGAATTCGGGCATTGCACCCTCTTCGGCGAATGCGCGCAAGTCTGTCCGGCAGAGATCCCGATCACTGCGGTCGCCGCGCTCAACCACGAGCGGCTGCGCGCCTGGGCGAGGCGGTACCGGGGGCCGGACAATGCGAAACGGTCAAAGCGGAAAAACGCCAGCCACGGAGGCGAATGAGGCATGGCCTAGTTCGCTTGGCCCTTGCAATTTGCTACTTACCAACAGAACCAAGACGGCCATGAATATCGAAGGCTGCACGCCAAAGATCGCACTCGCACTCACCACGCCAACCCTCAATCGTGGAGTCGGGTTCACTCACGAGCAGCGCCGCAAGCTGGGCCTGATCGGCCGGCTCCCGTCAGGAGTGCTGACCTTGGATCAGCAGGCCGAACGGGTGTGGCGACAGCTGCAAGCATGCCAACGGATTTGGCCCGCAATGTGCCTCTCGATCAGCTGCACTACGGCCACGAGATCTTGTACTTCAAGGTGCTGGCCGAGCAGCTGACCGAGCTGATGCCGGTGGTGTACACCCCCACGGTCGGCGAGGCGATCCAGCGCTTCTCCGACGAGTTCCGCCAAAGTACTGAAATGCCACGACGATTGAGACGCGAGCTGACGTAGATGTCGCAGGTTATCCGGCATTTCGCGAGTCGGTGTGGGTCAGATTGATTGAGACCGGACATGCTGTCAGTGGACCAATTCTTGGGGTCCGGCCAGCGCCGCACTGTAATCGTGCCGACCAATTGCGACTGCGCCCGCGCGAGGGCGAAGTTGACTGTTTACCAGCGCTCGCCGTCGAGCGGCACAGCTACGAGCAACGGCCAGTGATCGGACATGAGATCAATCCGACAGTCGGTCGCGATCTCGTCGCGCTGGGAGTGACGCCAATGGGGCCGACACGCGCTCCGAACGACTCCGCACCTCCGACCCATGACACTCAGCCCCCTGATTCTCAGTTTCATGTCATATATGACATCGCGACGACATTTAAATTGAGACGACGACATCCAGTTTGAGAACTGACATCATCAATTTATCCGATGTAGGTTCCGAAATTTCGTGTCATATCACGAATGATTGTTCTCTCGGGAGTCTCCACGTGTTGTGCACTGTTGCATCTGACGGTGTTTAGAGGCCGTGCACCACAGGATCGCTTGGGATGTTGTGCACGTTGCTTGACTCGCCGGCGCGTCGCCGCGGTAAGGGCGGGTTGACGGGTAGCGTCCGGCATTGGAGGGATGCCGGTGCAAGCGCTTCTGGTGAGATTGCCGTCGGCGGAGCGGTATTGGACTGTGGTCGATGACGATTACCGGCTCGTCGGTGAGGTCGACGAGTATCTCCGGCATCTGCGATTTGGCCAGGATTGCGCGGAGAGCACCACGAAGGCCTATGCCGAGTCGCTGGCGCTGTTTCTGCGGTGGTGCGAGCGGTCGGAGCGGGACTGGCGGACCGCACCAGAACGGCTGGGCGCGTTCGTCACCTGGCTCAAGCACACTCCGAGCGCCCCGGAGGCTTTGAGTGTGGGTCCTGGATTGCCAGCGGTACGCGGCCCGGGCCGAATCAATCGGGTCCTGGCTGCGGTACGTGGATTCCTGCGGCACAGTGTCGCGGTCGGTAAGGCGCCGGTGGAGGTGCTGGCGATGCTGTTCGAGATCAGCGACGATCGTCATCTGCCGGTCGAGGCCCGGGGTGAGAACGTCCTGTTGAATTGTGTGGCGCGTCCTCGACATCGCTTGTCGGAACCGGAGATTAGAGTTGATCGTGCCTCGGACGACGAGGTGTTGGCGTTGCTCGGCGCTTGTCGGTCGGCTCGCGACCGGTTCATTGTGATCACGATGTCACGGGCGGGGTTGCGGCGTGGCGAGGTGTGCGGGCTGCGACGCGAGGACATGCATTTCGTCGCCGATGCGTCGGGTCTGGGCTGCGCGGTGGCCGGACCGCATCTGCATGTGCGGCGCCGGGCGAACGCGAACGGGGCGTGGGCGAAGTCGCGCCGATCTCGGGCGGTTCCGGTTGATGATCTGGTGGTGCTCGCATATGACACGTACGTCTTCGAGCGCGACCGGTGTCGACAGGCTCGTGACTGCGATTTCGTGCTGGTCAACCTGTTCCACCCGCCACTGGGGGCGCCGATGCGCCCGGGTGCGGTCAACGAGCTGCTGACGGGGCTGTCGCGGCGAGCAGGCTTGTCTCGCTCGGTACATCCGCACCAGCTGCGACACGGATTCGCCTCGAACGTCTTGGACGCTGGAGGCGCGTTGGACGAGGCTCAGGAACTGCTGGGCCACGCGCGG
>DASQCE010000144.1:0-5219 GCA_035634855.1 Mycobacterium sp. | reverse complement strand
CGTCGGGGAGGTACGCCCCGGCGGCGAATGTCGATGGCAGGTTCGCGATGCCGATCCAGCCGAACGAACCATCCTGCCAGGCCATTTCGATCCACGTCTCGATCATCTCGGTGAACGAGGGCTCGACACCGCCCGCCGGTACGGGGTTGAACGACGGCATCAAACCGCTCGCCCACATCTCGTCGACGATGGCCGGCGTCAATGTGCGCAGTCGCTCCGACTCGGCAGCCTCTGCACGCACCAGGTCGCGCATCCCACGTGCCCGCGCGACGACCTGGCTACCCACTTCGGCTGTCGACGTCATTGTCGTTCTCCTATTACCGATTACGGCGGCATTGTTGCGCAACCGGGACGATCATCGATGACCGCACGCTGTCGCGCCTCAGGTCATCGGCGGATTGTGAGGCGAGGGATGAGGCGCTTCGCTCCGAATCCCAAGCCGGAGCCCTGACACGATTGATTCGATCGCGAAGCGCACCCGGCGCCCAGCGCCGCCGTCGTCTCCGGCGATGCCCGCGGCTGTCCACTCAACGGTCGCGGTCCCCGAGATGTGAAGGCTGACGCCGGTCTCGAAGTCGACGAAGAGCAGGGCTGCGGTCTTGTCCGACGCCAAATTGCCGAAGCTGTTGAACATGTTGTTGCCGGGGTAATCCGGCCACCACAACTGGCCGCCATCGACGCGTACAAAGCCTGGTGTGCCGCCGCGATGGGACGCATCGGCGCCGTGGGTCGGGTGCACGGTGCCGAGGAAGAAGGTATCGGCACGGGCGATGAGCGCGGTGTGTTCGGCAACGAGGTGGTCGTAACGTTCGACGTGCCCGGCGACTGCGCGTTCGATGTGTTCGAGGTGGCGTCGCTGAATGTACTTGGGACAGTTGCCGAATGCTTGCTCAACAGCCAACTCGAGTCCGTCGGCGCCCGTGCGTGCGAGGGTGCCGTTCACCCGAACCCTGCGCCGGGTGGCGAATTCGATGGCAAGCACGCCAACGGGCTGACCTGGCGCGAGGCCCTGCAATGGATCACCGCGACGCGGCGTGGTGTGGATACGCAGCGTGCGATCACGCGCGTCGAGGAATCCTGCCGACGCGAGGAGCGGAGATATCCACAGCCGGCCGTCGGCGTCGCGCGCAGTGATGACCGCGAAGTCGCGGTCAGCCAGGAAGCGACTGATGCCTCCATTGAGGTCGGGCGTGGCCAGCATGGCGGTACCCAGCCGCTCCGCCTGGGCCGCTACGCCGGCACGACGCTGGACGGCGAGTTCGCCCTCATGGAAACCTTTGTCAGCCATCACGCCACGTCCAATACCGCCTTGCCGGCGACCCGGCGGTCGAGCAGCGCCTCGGCCGCTTCGGATACATCGTTCCACGACGTGCGCAACCCGATCTGCGGATCGAGTTCGCCGGCCGCCAGAAGTTCCACCAGGTAGGCCAGATCCGGGCCGAAAGGCGTGCGAACAGTGAACGGCTCCAACCGTTTACGCACTCCGCTTCGCCGCTCGACCTCGAAGTCGATGGTGCTCGGCTGGTTCGATGCCATTCCGATGGATTGCAGTGAGCCGCCATCGTCGAGCAGGCTGAATGCCTCGGCGAGCAGCGGCCCGCCGACGTTGTCCAGCACACCGGACACCGGCTCGGCGACATCGGCAAGCCCGACCACGACCTCCGTCGCGCCCAGCGCCGTCAACCCTGCGCCGCGAGCGGTCGAACCAACCGCTGCGATCACGTGGGCACCCGCCCGTGTCGCCAGTTGCACCGCGAATCGACCGACCCCGCCGGACGCGCCGGTGATGAGCACTCGTCGGCCGACCACCGGGCCGAGCGCGCGCAGCGACTGCAGCGCGGTCACGCCGGCCACCGGCAGTGCCGCCGCCGGTCCGAAGTCAACCGAATCCGGAAGCACCGCAAGGTTTTCGGTCGGCACGGCCCGTCGCTCTGCCCATCCACCCGCTCCGTGAAAGCCCACAACCCGGCTGCCGACCGGTGGACCTGATCCATCGGCGGCGGTCTGCACGACCACGCCTGCCGCGTCCCAGCCGGGCACCTCGCCGGGCTTGCGCATGTGGTCGATGAAGTGCACCTCGCCGAAGTTCAGCGCCGTCGCCCGCACTTGAATCAGCGCCTCGGACTCCGCGGCGACAGGCTCCTCGACGTCGGCCAATCGCAATTTCGCACGTGCCTGAGGGTCATAGACGACTGCTCGCATGCCACGGTCAACCCGACCCAGCGACGCTTATTCCCACCCTTCGGTCGCGATGCGCGCTCTTAGGACGAAGTGGTCCCACTGCGCGACGACATTGTCGTCGGCACCTCGCCGACGACGTCGAGGCTGAGGAATTCCGGTGCCTTGATGACCCTGCGGAGCATGAACCGAATGAATGCCGGCATGTCTGAGGCGTTCTCGTCGCGGTATAGCCGTGGGGCGCCAAGCTGGTAGCGCCGTCGTCTGCTTTCCAGTTCGCAACCGCCGGCGGCCAGAACGTTGCGCACCCAGTCCGCACTGGAACCGTACGTCAGCGCGATCACGTATCCGTCCCGGCGCCGAAAGGCCCACAACGGGGTCCGGAACGTTCGTCCCGACTTGCGACCCCTGTGTATGACGACCGCCCATCCCGGCGCCCAAGGGGCGATGAACTTGGTGAGCCGGTTCAGCCCCTTCTTGTTGGCCCGGGCGACCCATCGTGGTGCTGGCATATCCAAAACTCCTCGCTTGTGGAATTTCTGCCACCACGCTATCCGCGGGTTCGCCGAAAGTCAACGACTGTAGAATTCCTCGCACTATGGCCCGGACCGGACGACCGCGCGGTAAGACCGACACCCGCACCGTGATCCTGGCGGCCGCCCGCCGGATGTTCGCCGATGCCGGATACGACAAAACCTCGGTGCGCGACGTCGCCGCCGCGGCCGGAGTCGATCCCGCGATGATCCGGCATTACTTCGGCGGCAAGGCTGAGCTGTTTCGCGCGACGATGGGATGGCCGTTCGAGCCCGCCGAAATCGCCAGCCGAATCACCGGTGGCGATCGAAGCGAGATCGGCGAGCGGCTCACACGAGTGTTCTTCGAGGCGTGGGAGCAGCCGGAGTCGCGCGCGCCGCTGCTGGCGATTCTCCGCGGCGCAGCCACCCATGACGAGTCGGCGACCCTGGTGCGCCAGTTCATTCAGGGGCAGGTGTACTCGCACATCGCGGCGGGCCTTGCGGAGCCGGATGCCGCGCTCCGGATCGATCTTGCGATGGCACAGCTGCTGGGCATCGCCTATCTGCGACACATCCTGCAGGTGGAACCCGTCGCGTCGACCCCGGTGGACGAACTCGTCGAAAGGGTCGCTCCGGTAATCAGCCGGCATCTGACGCCCTGACTACTCGCCGTGGATATCGAGACCGTGCGCAGCGGCGTAGGCCAAGGCCTGCTCGATGTCGACCTTCGCCCCGCGCAGCACCGAGGAGGTCCACAGCGTCGGATCCACCCGTGCGCCCCGTAGATCGGCCTCGTCCAGCTTGGCGTTCTGCACCCGGGCACCGCTGAGGTCGGCGCGCCGAAACACCGAATTGCGCAGATCGGCTTCCACCAGGCTGGCTTCGCGCATCCGGCAATCGGACAGGTCAACGCCGCGAAGATCGGCACCGCCGAGCATCGCGAGCGTGAAGTCCACCTCGACCAGCTTCATCGGCCGCATGCGGCACTCTGTGAACACCGAGCCGAGGAAGCTGCAGTGCCTGAAGGTGCTGTGCCACAAGGAAGATCGTCGAAACGTGCAATTGCGGAACGCCGAGCCGACATGCTCGGATTCGGACATGTCGACGCCGCTGAAGTCACATTCGGTGAAGACGACGCGCTCGGTGCTAAGGCATCGCAGATCGTCGTCGGAGAAGTCGTGGCCGTCGTATTCCCGCTCGACCCAGACCTTTTCGTCTCCGTCCACGTGCTCAGCCGCGCACCGGGGTGAGACTGTTCAGCGCGTATTCGGTGATGGCGATCAGCGCCGCCTTGGCCGAATGGCGGTCGCGGGCGTCGACGGTGATCACTGGGATGTTGTCGCGCAGCGCGAGCGCCTTGCGTACCGCATGAGCAGGATGCCTTGGCGCCCCGTCGAATTCGTTGATCGCTATCAGGAACGGCAGGTGGCGCGCCTCGAAGAAGTCGACGGCGGCGAAGCTGTCCTGCAGCCTGCGGACGTCGACGAGAATGATCGCGCCGATGGCGCCGCGGACCAGGTCGTCCCACATGAACCAGAAACGACGCTGCCCTGGCGTGCCGAACAGGTAGAGCACCAGGTCCTCGTCGAGAGTGATGCGGCCGAAGTCCATCGCCACGGTCGTGGTGTTCTTCGTCGGGGTCAGCTCGAGGCCGTCGACCCCTTCCGATGCGTCGGTCACCAACGCTTCGGTGCGCAGCGGCATGATTTCCGACACCGCCCCCACGAACGTCGTCTTGCCGGCACCGAACCCGCCGGAGATGACGATCTTCGTCGAGGCGGCGTCCCGCCTCTCAGAGCGCTCGTAGGCCACGCAGCGTCCTTCCTATCAACACGCGTCGTTCGTCATCGGTGGTGGAGTCACCGAGGGTGGTGTGCACCCGCAGATAACCCTGCGTCACAAGGTCACCGATCAGCACCCGCGCCACGCCGAGCGGCACGGATAAGGCGGCGGCGATCTCGGCGACCGACGGGCTGTCGGCACACAACGTCAGGATCTGACCACGCACGTCGTTTCCCGGCCAGCGCGGTGGTTTCTGTGGCGCAAGCACCGTCTCGACCGGGGCCTCCAACGGCAGATCGATGCGGGAATCGGTCCGGCCGGCCGTCAGCGTATACGGGCGGACCAGCTGCGGTTCGTCCGTATCGTCCCGTTCCCCGACCGGTCTCCCGGTCGTCGCCCCGCCCTCCGGGCGGGTGGGCCCACCGCTTGCGAGGGGAGTACCCCCAGCGCTCTTATTGCCCTCCGGATGCTCCATAGGCGCGTCACGAGTGCTGTGGGGCGCGTCGCGACGACTGGACCATCGCGCCCACTCGTTCCACCAAAATGGCCATCTCGTACCCGATCTGGCCGATGTCGCAGTTGCGGGTCGCCAGCGTCGCGAGATTGGAGCCATCGCCGACGCGCATCAGCAGCAGATACCCGTTCTCCATTTCGACGACGCACTGCAACACGTACCCGCCGTCGAACAGCTGCGAGGCGCCCGTCGACAGGCTCGCGAGGCCGGAGGCCACCGCGGCAAGCTGG
>DASQCE010000143.1:0-9952 GCA_035634855.1 Mycobacterium sp. | reverse complement strand
CTGATTAGTGAAACTCGCAGTAGCGCAATTTGATTCCGCGACTTCAAGCGACGTGGCCGTATGCAGGCATGCGTGAGTTGATTTCGGGGTAGGCGGAAACCGAATACGCGCCCTCAGCAAGCGTCTGAGGGTCAGACGTCGCAGTTCAGCGTTACGTTGATCGACCTGCTGACCACGACGGTGATCAGGCGGCGCTGCCTGCCCTCGCCAACCCAGAACGTCCTGGTCTGGGTCTGCGGATTGCGGACGCTCGTGACGATGCACTGGTTGAGGGGGGCATTGCCGACGCGGTCGATGATGACGTCGTAGCCCTCATCCTCAAGCATGCCGATCGTTTGATAGGCGTTGCCGTTTTGGGTCGGCTCCGCCGTTGCTAGTCCCGCGGGTGCGAGCACAACGCTCGCCGCCGCAAATGTTGCTGCCACACCCCAGCCTGTGCGCATGACAGTCTCCGTTCTTCTGTTTGCCTGGTATTTGTATGATCGCTCGGCGGACACAGGATGTTGCAAGGGTTTTCTGAGCAATCTCTGTGGTATTAACGGGCGTGCGGCTGTTTGCCTTGCTCGCAGCGCTGTCCCTGTGCGTGGCGGCGTGTGCTCGGTCGCCCTCGTCAGCCCCGTCGACGGGGACAACGACTTCGTCGGCTTCGGTGAATCCGGCGCGCATCGAGCGCGTGCGCACCGAACTGCCGAACGGTTTCGAGGTGGCCGCGCTGTCGGCCAGGGCGGCGCCCGTCGCGTTCTGGGGGCTGGGCTCGGCCTGGGCCGCCGACCCGCCGCGGTGCCTAGCGCTCGCCGATCCCGTCGCCGCCGCGTCGACGACGCGGGGTTGGTCCGCTTCGGGCGCCGGCGGGATCGTCTACGCCGTGGTCGCCGGCTCGGCCGCGACGCTCGATCCGTCGCTACTCGACGAATGCGGCCAGTGGACGGTGTCGGCCGGGCACACCATCGGAACCGTCGCATTCGTCGCGGCGCCCCCGATTGACGGCGCCACGACCGTCGGCCTGTCCACCGCGACCACCACCGTCGTCGAGGGTGGCACCGAAACGCATTCGCATGCGGACACTTTCACCGCGTATTTGGGCGACTACATCGCGTTCGTCACCGTCGTCAGCGATCCTGGCTCGCCGAATCCTGCACTCGGACAGGATTTCGCGGCGGAATTGCTGGTGAAAACCGTGTCGGCATTACGCGGTTGAGCGGGGACCTGCGGGTACATTGGCGGCGATGTCGAACCCGAGGACGATGCTCGTCATCGCAAGCGCAGGCGTGCTGACCGCATGCGCCACCGGACAGTCCGCCGAGCATGACTTCTCGCATGCCGACATCGCCCACGTCGCCAACGTCAAATCCAGCTTCGGGTCGGAGTTCAAGGTCACCAGCGTGGCGCCGACGGGCATCGACCCCCGGCTGCTCGGGCCGCAGACCCTGCCGCCCGGAATGACGTTCGACCCCGCCGACTGTGCGAAGGCCGCCAGCCAACAGGTCGTGCCGCCGGGCGTGAAGGGCAACATGGCTGCCACGACGGCAGAGGGCGAGGGCAACCGGTTCATCGCGATCGCCGTCGAGACGTCCGACGCGGTGCCGCGCACCGACCCCGCGCAGAACTGCCAGAAGGTCGGGTTCACCGGGCCGGGGGTGCGCGGTCTTGTCGAGGTCGTCGAGGCGCCGCAGTTCGAGGGCGTCCATACAGTGGGCACCCATCGAGTGCTGCAGACGACCGTCGACGGTAAGCCACGCACCGGCGAGCTCTACAACTACGTCGCCAGCTTTGGCACCTTCCTGGTGATCGTCACCGCCAACCCGCTCGTTCTGCCGGACAAGACGGTCGCACCGGTCAACACCCAGCGGGCGCGGGACCTGCTGACGGCGGCCGTCGCGGCGGTGAAGGGCTGATTGGCGTCTAGCGGACGTCGTGCGGGCGGAACTGGATGCTGATCCGCGGGCCGACCGGGCGGGTCGTCTTCGGGATCGAATGCTCCCACGTGCGCTGGCACGAGCCGCCCATCACCAACAGATCACCGTGCCGATGCGCCAGCCGCAGCGACTTGCCGCCACCACGCGGACGCAGCGCGAAAACCCTTGTGGCGCCGAGGCTGACGATGGCAACCATGGTGTCCTCGGTGCTGCTGCGGCCGATCTTGTCACCATGCCAGGCGACGCTGTCGTTGCCGTCGCGGTAGAGGCACAGACCGGCGGTGGTGAACGGCTCGCCGAGCTCGCGGCCGTAGGTGTCGTTGAGCCGACGGCGCATCTGCTTCAGCCGCGGATGTGGTGCGGGTTCCTCCACGAGGTTGTGGAAACTGACCAGCCGCGGCACGTCGAGCACGCGCTCGTACATCTGCCTGCGCTCGGCGCGCCACGGGATCTGCGCCATCAGCTCGTCGAACAGCCCGCCGGCGTCCGTGAGCCAGCCGGAGCGCATCTCCACCCACGCGCCGCTGCCGAGCTCGCGCCGTTCGGCGTGTTCAAACAGAGAGCTTTGTAGAGCCAGCTCCATGACAGCCAGTCTATCGCACAGGCGTTCGAAGAGTCACAGGCGGACGGCGCCCGGTCCCTGGTCGGCGAGCACGTCGCCGGGGTTCGACAGCGCGCAGGTCTTCAAGCTCAGGCAGCCGCAGCCGATGCACCCGGCGAGGTTGTCGCGCAGGCGCTCCAGGTGCACGATGCGGTCGTCGAGATCCTGGCGCCAGCCCGCCGACAGCCGCGCCCAGTCCTTGCTGGTCGGCACGCGATCGTTGGGCAGGGTGGCCAGGGCTTCGCGGATGCGTGCCAACGGGATGCCCAGGCGCTGTGACATGCGGATGAACGCGACGCGCCGCAGCGTCTCACGGGCGTAGCGGCGCTGGTTGCCACTAGTGCGCCTGCTGGCGATGAGCCCTTCACGTTCGTAAAAGTGCAGCGCAGAGACGGCCACGCCGCTGCGGTGTGACATCTCGGCCGGAGTGAGTTCGTGGATCAGCTCCATGACCTAAACCATAGTTGAGGTGACCGGTGGCGCTACGGTGCTAGATGTGACAAACGCTGCGCTGGGCTGCGACTCCGAAGTCGGTAGGCTGCGCGCCGTCATCCTGCACCGCCCGGGGGCCGAGCTGCAGCGGCTCACCCCGCGCAACAACGACGCGCTCCTGTTCGACGGCCTGCCGTGGGTGGCCAAGGCGCAGTCGGAGCACGACGCGTTCTCCGCGGTGCTGGAATCCCGTGGCGTCGAGGTGCTGTTGCTGGCGGACCTGTTGACCGAGGCGCTGTCTCACAGTGGCGCGGCGCGCATGCATGGAATCGCGGCGGCGGTCGATCCGCGACGGCTGGGACTGCCGCTGGCGCAGGAGCTTTCGACGTATCTGCGGACGCTGGAAGCGGGGCCGCTGGCGCGGGTGCTGATGACGGGGATGACGTTCAACGAGTTGCCGCTCAGCGGTGGTGAGCTGTCGCTGGTGCGCCGCATGCACCACGGCGGGGATTTCGTCATCGAGCCGCTGCCGAATCTGTTGTTCACGCGCGACTCGTCGTTCTGGATCGGGCCGAGGGTGGCGATCACGTCGCTGGCGCTGCGTGCGCGGGTGCGCGAGACGTCGCTGACGGACCTGATCTACGCGCATCACCCGCGGTTCCTCGGCGTGCGGCGGGCATACGAGTCGCGGTCGGCGCCGATCGAGGGCGGTGATGTGCTACTGCTGGCGGCGGGTGTCGTTGCGGTCGGCGTGGGGGAGCGGACCACGCCTGCGGGCGCGGAAGCGTTGGCGCGCAGCCTGTTCGACGACGATCTGGCCCACACGGTGCTGGCCGTGCCGATCGCGCAGGAGCGCGCGCAGATGCACCTGGACACGGTGTGCACGATGGTCGACGTCGACGCGGCGGTGATGTACCCGAACATCGTCGACTCGTTATCGGCGTTCACGATTCACCGCGACGGGCAGGGTGGAGTTCGGATTGACGACGCCGCGCCGTTTGTGGAGGCCGCCGCGAACGCGATGCAAATCGAGAAATTGCGGGTCATCGCGACAGGTCTGGACCCCGTGACGGCCGAGCGTGAGCAGTGGGACGACGGCAACAACACGTTGGCGGTGGCACCGGGTGTGGTCGTCGCATACGAGCGCAACACCGAAACGAATGCCCGCCTTGCGGATGCGGGCATCGAGGTGCTGCCGATCGAGGCGTCCGAGTTGGGGACGGGTCGTGGCGGCCCCCGCTGCATGTCCTGCCCCGCGGCCCGCGACCCGCTCTAGCGTTTGCGCCATTTCTACATGAGGGTCGTAGATTCCCCGGGTTCACAGCCTTGGTGCAGAAATCGATGCAGGGGGCGGATCCCACCCCCTCCGTCGGAACGCCTCGCGCACTAGGTGACGCACGAAACGGCGGGTGTGTTCGGCGACAACATGAATATCGACCCAGCCTTGACGGTCGATCAACTCCGCTCGTCCAATGTCGTGGACGTACTGCTCGCGGTTGGACGCGTGATGCTCACCGTCGTAGTCGAGCCCGACCATCGGCTCGTCATAGCCCATGTCGAGGAATGCTTCACTGCACCCGTCGCTGACCCTGATCTGTGTTCTGGGCGCCGGTAGCCCGTCGTCGATAAGCCAGAGGCGCAGCCGGGTTTCTCTCGGCGATTGCGCGCCCGAGTCCATGAGGCTCAGCGCGATTCGGGCGCGTCGAATACCCGGGGTGCCGCGATACCGCTCAGCCAGTGCGAAGGCGTCAGTCGCAGGTGACGCCCGTCGCAGCGGCTAACGCGTCCAGATGTGCGACAGCGCTGTCTCGAGGTAGGTGTCGGGCCAGGTCTAGCGCAGTGCGCGACACAGTAGTAACGGGCATGTTTGCGACGCACATGATTTCGTCGTTGCCGATCCTCTGCTCGTGCACGATGACGCCGGAGCGACGACGTCCGTGCTGGGCGATTACTTCGATTGGTGTCGACGCATTGACCCATTTCGCGCCGTGCAGGGCGGCGGCCGCTCGTCCCGCGATGATTCCTTTGCGGCCGGTCCACAGCCATGCCGCCACCGCGTTGAGGAGCACCGTCGGCTCGGTGCCATTGGGGATGTAGACGCCAGGGTGGACTGCGGTGTAGTTCCATCGGAGTTGGCCGCGGGTGAGGTCGCCTCTGACGGCCTCGGCGCCGATGAATGCTTGTGACATGCCCGGATGCTGACTGCCGTCGCCGACAAGAAGCGCCCTGTACCGCGATTTCTACACCAAGGCTGTGGAAAACCCAAAGTAACAACCCTCATGTAGAAATCGGCGCATAACCGTCGGCGCGAATGGGGCGTCAGCGCCAGGAAGGCAGCCAGATCTGCAGGTTCCACGTCGACTGCGAGATCGGGATGCCGGTCAGAATGGGATACATCCAGGCGAAATTCGTAATGACAAGCGCGAGATAGCAACATACGACGATCAGCCCGAGCGTTCGTCGCTCGGAATTCTGGTTCGGCTTGTGCAGGATGTCACCCAGAATCATCGCGATTGCCAGCACCAGGAAGGGCGCCATCGTCGCCGCGTAGAAGAAGTACATCTGCCGGTCGATATCGGCGAACCAGGGCAGGAAGCCCGCGCTGTAGCCGACCAGGATCGCTCCGTAGCGCCAATCCCGCTTGACGAACGCCCGCCACACCGCCCATGCCAGCACCGGCACCGCGATAAACCACATCGCCGGCGTGCCCACCAGCATTACGGCCTTCACGCACGACTGTGCGCCGCAGCCGGGCACGTTCTGGTTGTCGATCGCGTAGAGCACCGGCCGCAACGACATCGGCCACGTCCACGGCTTGGACTCCCACGGGTGGTGGTTGCCCGCAGCATTCGTCAGCCCGGCATGGAACCTGTACGCGGCGTACGTGTAATGCCACAGCGAGCGGAAGGCATCGGGAATCGGCAGCACGCTGTCCGGGCCGATCGAATTGCCGACCTCGTGCCGGTTCACCGCGGTCTCCGACGCGAACCACGGCGCATACGACGCCAGGTACACGCCGAACGGAATAATCACCAGCGCGTACAACGACGGGCCGAGGTCCCGCCGGACCGCTCCGAGCCACGGCCGCGGCACCCGATACTGCCTGCGCGCAGCGATGTCGAACGCCAGTGTCATCAGACCGAAGAACACGATGAAGTACAGCCCGGACCATTTTGTCGCACAGGCCAATCCGAGTAGCACGCCTGCGCCGAACCGCCACCACCTGACACCCAGCCGCGGACCCCACGGCGTCTCGCCGATGCGGCCCTCCAGCAGCGCGACGTGCATTCGCTCCCGCACCTGGTCGCGGTCGACCATCAGGCAGCTGAACGCCGCGACGACGAAGAGCGTCAGAAAGCCGTCCAGCAGCGCCGTGCGCGACGCGACGAAGCTCACGCCATCGCAGATCAACAGCAGCCCAGCGATCCCGCCCACCAACGTCGACCGGCTGATCCGCCGGCCGATTCGCACGACGAGCAGGACGAGAATGACCCCGCAGACTGCGCCGGAGAACCGCCAGCCCAGCCCGTTGTAGCCGAACAAGGCCTCGCCGATCGCGATCAGCTGCTTGCCGACCGGCGGGTGCACCACGAGCCCGTAGCCCGGGTTGTCCTCCACACCATGGTTGTGCAGCAGCTGCCACGCCTGCGGCGCGTAGTGCTTCTCGTCGAAGATCGGCGTGCCGGCATCGGTGGGCGAGCCGAGGTTCAGGAAACGCGTCAATGCGGCCAGCGCCGTGATTACGGCCGTCATCGCCCAGCCCTGCAGCCGGTCGACCGGCCCGAAGTCGGCGACGGGCACCAGGGGCGCGGGACTGATGACGGGGACCGCGCGCCCCTTGGCAACGAGTTCATCGGCCGGGGCGGTCACGACAGCGATCGTAGGCTGTGCTGATGACGATCCCCCGATCGCTCCGTCCCCCTGCCCTTCGGGCGGGAGGTGCCCCCACCTGCCCGCCGGAATGACCACCGGCCGACTGCTCATCGGCGCCACGCCGCTGGGCCAGCCGTCGGACGCGTCCGCGCGACTGGTCAGCGCCCTGGCGAGCGCCAATGTGATCGCCGCCGAGGACACCCGCCGGATCCGCACCCTGGCCCAGGCGCTCGACGTCAAGCCGGTCGGCAAGGTGGTCAGCCTGTACGACGCCAACGAGGCGTCCCGGGTTCCGGCGCTGGTCGACGAGATCGAAGCGGGGGCGACGGTCCTGCTGGTCAGCGACGCCGGCATGCCGCTGATAAGCGATCCGGGCTATCGGCTGGTGGTGGCCTGCGTCGGCGCGGGTCTACCGGTCACCTGCTTGCCCGGCCCGTCGGCGGTGACGACGGCACTGGCAGTGTCCGGCCTGCCGTCGGGGAGGTTTTGCTTCGAGGGGTTCGCGCCGCGCAAGCACTCGGCGCGCGTGTCCTGGCTCGAGACGCTGGCCGCCGAGCCGCGCACGTGCGTGTTCTTCGAGTCACCGCGACGGCTCGCAGGGTGCCTGCGTGACGCGGTCGACACACTTGGGCCCGGGCGACGCGCGGTCGTCTGCCGTGAGCTGACCAAGACGCACGAAGAGATCGTCCGCGGCACACTCGGCGAGCTGGCCGACTGGGCGAGCGAGGGCGTGCTCGGGGAGATCACCGTCGTGCTCGTCGGGGCGCCGCCAAAGGCGCACCTGGCGACACTGGTGGCAGAAGTCAACGTGCTCGTCGATGCCGGCGCTCGAGTGAAAGACGCCTGCGCCGAGGTGATCGCCGCGAATCCAGGCTCGCCGTCGCGTCGTGAGTTGTACGACGCCGTTCTGCGATTTCGGGACTAGCGATCAGGACTCCAGGCTCAACAGAGCGTTGAGCAGACTTCCTCCGGGAGCACCCTCGTCGCCGAAAACGTCGTGCTGAACCGCGATCATCACTGGCAGTGCCCGCCGCAGCACCGCGAGTCCGCCCGCTGTGATCTCGACGTTCTTCGCGCGGATATCCGCGGTGCTGCGCACCCGGCGCACCCAACCCTTGCTCTCCAGCGCCTTGAGCATGTGCGAAACCTGCATCGGTGCGACATCGCCCGCCCGCGCCAGTTGTGCTTGCGTCACCGATTCGCCCGACCGCCCGAGCCACGCCGCCATCGCCAGCGTCTGAAACTGGAGGTGAGTGAGGTTGAATTCGGCCAGGGCACGATCGGCCTCGCGGATGTAGCGATGAAGCACCCGCCACAACACAAAGCCCACGGCCTTTTCGGGGCCGCCCAGCGACGCCGTCGCGAAGAGGTCCGCAATGGCATCCGCATCGTTGCTCACGAAGGATGAGCGTAGACAATAATTGAGCACTTAGTAAACGCGTTTATCATCGACTGCATGAAGATCATTGGTCTGGAAGAACACTTCGCGACACCCGAGCTGATCGACGCGTGGCACGCACTGGAGCCGCAATGGCAGGACGTTGCGCTCGTCCATTCGTCTGATGATGAGCTCACCAGCCGACTCCTGGATGTCGACGCCGAGCGCATCGCCGCGATGGACGACACCGGTCTCGACGTCGCTGTCGTGTCGATGACGACGCCAGGACTGCAGAACTTGGATCGGGCGGATGCGGTGGCGTTGCAGGCGGTGTGCAACGACAGACTCGCGGACGCCGTGCGCCAGCGACCCGATCGCCTGCAGGGGTTCGCAACGCTGGCCACCCCCGATCCGGACGCGGCGGCAGCCGAACTCGGCAGAGCCATCACCGAACTTGGGTTCAACGGCGCCATGCTCTACGGGCGTACGCGTGATCGCAATCTCGATCACCCCGACTTCTGGCCGATCTTCGAGGCCGCGGAGGCGCTCAATGCACCGTTGTATCTGCATCCGCAGTCGCCGCCTCCGGCGGTGCGGGCCGCTTACTACAGCGGACTCGGCGACGGAGTCGACGCGGCATTGGCAACGCACGGATTGGGTTGGCATTACGACGCGGGCCTTCAGTTGCTTCGGCTCATCTTGGGCGGGGTGCTCGACCGGTTTCCCGGTCTGCAGCTGATCCTGGGGCATTGGGGCGAAGTGATGCTGTTCTACCTCGAACGCATCGACAGGATGACCGGCATCGCCAATCTGGGCCGCCCTGTGTCGGAGTATGTTCGCAGCAACGTCTTCGTCACGCCAGGAGGAGTATTCAGCCAGCGCTACCTGCAGTGGGCACTCGACGTCGTCGGTCCCGACCGCATCATGTTCGCCAGCGATTACCCCTATGTCATGGTTCCCGACGGAGGCAGCCGCCGGTTCCTCGAAGGGGCCGAGATCAGTGAAGTCGACCGCGAGAAGATAGCTTCGGGCAATTGGGAACGGTTGTGCGAGGACATTCGTCGCTGACGTTGCGGCAGGATGTTTAGTATCGGCCCACGACGGTGACGGCATCGAAAGGGTCGCCATGGCACTGCCTGCGCTGGTCCTCGTCCACGGCGGGGCTCACGCCAGCGACTGCTGGGACCTCACGGTCGGCGAAATCCGCCGGCTGGCACCAGAGTTGACCGTGCTGGCCGTCGACCTTCCCGGTCGACGGGGCAAACCCGGCGATCTGGCCGCGGTGCGCATTGCTGACTGTGTCGATTCGGTGATCGCCGATGTCGAGAGCGCGGGACTGAGCGAGGTGGTGGTCTGCGGACACTCGCTCGGCGGCGTGACCGTCCCTGGCGTGGTCGCGAAATTGGGCACGTCGCGAGTGCGGGAGATGATCCTGGCCGCGGCATTCCTTCCGCCGCAGGGCACTTCGGTACTGGACAGCCTTGGCGGCGCGGTGGGCTGGTACGCGCGACGCGCTGCGGTCGCGCGAAAGACGGCGGTCGTGATGCCACGCATTGCGGCGCGGTTGGCGTTTTGTAATGACATGACACGAGAACAGCGCAAGTTCGTCCTGTCGCGCATCTGTGGTGAGTCAATTCACCTCGTGACCGACAAAATCGACCGCGGGCAACTTCCCGACGACGTGCCCTGGACGTGGATATTCACCGGCCGGGATCGTTCGCTGTCTCGACGGCAGCAGCGCAGGAGCATCGC
>DASQCE010000142.1:0-3121 GCA_035634855.1 Mycobacterium sp. | reverse complement strand
TCCTGTCGGTGGCTCCCAACCCCATGCTGACCGACGAACTCACGGCATCAAGAAAATTACGGGGTCCCGGACGAACGCGGTTCCCATTTTCCCGCCTCCACGGCGGGCCAGCGCAGCGGCCAGGGATGCTGACCGGAAAATAACCTGGTGACCAGCCGCGCTGACAGTACCCGGGCTGAGCCGGGTTGGGTTTTGTGCGGTGTGTGAAACTGGGTCAGGCGGCGGGCTCGACGGTTACGTGGTAGCCCAATGCGGCGAGTTGCGCGATGTGGTTGCGTAGCTTTCGTTCGGTGTTGATGCGGGTGGCGTGATAGTCCGGGCCGAGGTCGCGGAAGCGGGCATGGTTGTCGGACAACAGGTTCCAGATGATAACGAGAATGGAGCGCGCGACCGCGACGAGCGCTTTGAGTTTGCCGCGGCGCTTAACGATTCGACGGTAGCGTGCGCCGAGGAAGGTGTTCGTCTTAGCGGCGGCAGCGGCAGCCTCGCCGAGCGCCCCTTTGAGGTAGGGGTTGCCCTTGCCGGACTTACCGGAGCGCTGGATGGCCCCGGACTGGATGGTGCGCGGGCACAGTTTCGCCCACGACACCAGGTGCGCGGGGGTGGGGAACCGGCTCATGTCCAGCCCGATCTCGGCGAGGATGAGCTGCGCCCCGGTCGGGCCGATGCCGGGGATTTCGGTGAGGCGTTGCACGACCGTGAGGTCCGCGGATGGCTGTCCGCCCGCACCGCTGTCGCCGTCGTCATGTCCGGGCACCTCGTTGGCGATGGTGGCCAGCAGTTGGTCGATGCGGATGGTCAGGGTGTTGATCTGGCCGCTGAGGGCATCGATCTGGTCGAGCAGCATCCTGGCGAGTTCGCCATGGTGGTCGTCGAACCGGCCGGTCAACGCTTCGATGAGGGCAGCGCGTTTGGTCTTCATCCGGCCGCGGGCCAGATCGGCCAGCCCTCGCGGGTCGCGTTCACCGGCGATCAACGCTTCGAGCATGTCCCGCACCGACAGGGTGTCCAGAGTCGACGCCACCGCCGACACCTTGATCAGCGCATCTTCGAGGAGTTTCTCCAGCCGCTGCCAGTAGCGGGACCGTTCCCGGGTCAAATCGACCCGCAGCCGGGTGTAGTCGCGCAGCTGCCGGATCGGCGCCGGGGGCACGAACGAGGGCCGCAGCAGCCCCTTCTCGGTGAGTTTGGCCAGCCAGACTGAGTCAAGCTTGTCGCTTTTCGGTCTGCCGGGCACGTTCTTGACGTCGCGGGCATTGACCAGCTGCACCGACAGTCCCGCCGCTTCCAGCAGGTAGTACCAGATCCGCCAGTAGTCGGAAGTGGATTCGACGGTGACCCTCTGGATCTGCCCGGCGACGAGGTGATCGGCCAGCTCGCACACCGCGGCGGTGGTCGCCTCGACATCCCACACGCGGCTGACTCGATGGCCTGGCCGTCCCGGCCGCGGCAGGCGCAGGCACACCTTGCCCGACGCCTTGGCCACATCGATCGCGGCGACCCGCTCGATGATCAGCTCATGATCGGCGTCGGGAATCTCTTCCGGCTCAGTCTTCAATTCGGTTGTCCTCCTTCACCCATCCACTACCACCAGGTCGGGATGCCTGGGGGCATCGGTCAAGGGAAACCGAAATTCTGACCGGCGTGCTCGAAGCAACAGTGCGTGACCCTTCCAGGTCGAAGCCCCGGCGCCAGGCTCATGTGCGGGCTAACAAGATCCCAAGGAAACGTCGGCGTCGGCAGGCAACCCGACCCCATTTTCACGCCTGCGAGGCGTCCCGGGAACGGCACTTGGGGCTCATGTCAAGATGCGCGCGAAGGGTGATTCGTTGCCTCACGTGAACGTGCGCGCTTGTTGACATGGGCTTTGGTGGTGGGTCCGGCCTTGCTTGTGGTGATGGTGAGGAGTTGAGCGGTCAGGGCTTGGATCTGGCGTGAGGTGGCGGCGGGATTGATCAGGGAGTAGGTCCGGGTCAGCGCCACGATGCGCGCCACGGTCGTGTTTGGGTGATCGATCGCGCGGTGGAACGGGGTGCTCGCCTTGTCGTGTTTCTTGGACACTTTGGCGCCGTGGCGGATCTTGGATATCAATTTCTGTTGCGGGTAGAAGTAGTTGGTCAGCTTGGACTGCAGCTGCCAGATCTCGTTGAGTAACAACAACTCTGTGGCGGTGTCGTAGCGGTGGTAGCCGACCACGGTGCGGACCACCGCCCAGTTTTTCTGCTCGACGTGACAGCCGTCGTTCTTAAGACCCGGCCGCGCCCGGGTGAAGGTGATCTTTCGGCGTTGGCACCATCGCCACAAGTGGTCGTTGATGAATTCTGATCCGTTGTCAGAGTCCACGCCCAGGATCGGGAACGGCATCTTGGCCGCGATGTCATTGAGTGCGGCCAGGACGCATTTGCCGGTCTTGTCGGGCACTGAGCGGTTCTCGGTCCAGCCGGTGGCGATGTCGGTGACTGTCAGCGTGAACGCATGCGGCCCAGCCGGGTTGCCGCCGTCGTGGCCGACCAGGTCGATCTCCACGAACCCCGGGCCGCGCGTCGTCCCAGTCGGCCCAGGTCCGCACCGGGATCTGACTTTTGAGCAGCGATCCCGGCTTGGTACAGACACGTCCCTTGAGTCGATACTTGGCTCGCTGACTAGCCAGGCGGCGATCGATGGTGGCCGCCGACATCGACACCACCAGCGCCGTGGTGTCCTCATCGATGACCAAGTCACCGAAATGGCGCAACACCGCCACCGGTTCGCCCAGCATGGGTGCGAGTCGCTTGCCGGCCGGCATTCCCAGCACCGTCCAGCACACCGTCAGCGCGGCAATGACATTGGGCCCGTACTTCATAGGTCGAGGACTTCTTGCAGTGACGATCTTGGGCTGCAGCGCCGATTTGAGCGCCTTGCGGGCATGGTTGCGATGCCAGCCTGTATTGGCACACAACTCATCGAGAATCCGGCTTTTACCGCGCTTGCTCGCCAGCGTGTAGCGAATCGCGGTCGCCTCCGTCACTGCCCTGCGCTCGGCCAACGTCAACCCCATCATTTGAGCCTACCGAGGCCATCGCTGACCGGTCCGGTAGGCGCGCCGTACGCGCGCATTTCAGATGAGGAAACGAATACCCCC
>DASQCE010000141.1:0-7976 GCA_035634855.1 Mycobacterium sp. | reverse complement strand
GCCGTCTCGACCCCCGCCACGGAAAAGATCGAATATTGCGGTCGCGGGCCCGGGCGGCCGCGAGACCGCCCTGGACGCGATCACCCCCGCCGGTCGAGGCTCCGGAAACGACTCTGGCCCTGCCGTTACGGCGGCCACGGCGGTGCCAGCTGAGCTGAACCGATATCGTCTGAACCCCCGTCCCGCTCAACGGAATGCAGCCGGTTGGGCCTTGTGTAGGCCCGCACGGTGCGGCGACCATTGCTGGATGCGACCCGCATCCGGCGGGCCATGCGGGAGGCGTACAGGTGATCGATCCTCAGGACATTGCCGGCGAGTTGATCGTCGCAGAGCGCGAGCGCAAGGCGATTGGGCAGTTCAGTGAACAGGATCCCGATTTCGACCTGGACACCGCGTATCGGGCGCAGCAGGCCTTCGTGCAGGCCAAGCTCGATGCCGGGGAGCGCTTGGTCGGCTACAAGCTTGGCTTGACCAGCCGCAACAAGCAGGTGGCGATGGGCGTGGATTCCCCACTGTACGGCCGGGTGACCAGCGGCATGATCTGCGGCTACGGCGAGCCGGTCCAGCTGGATCGCTTCATTCATCCGAGGGTGGAGTCTGAGATCGCGTTCCTGCTGGCCCGCGACGTCGAGCCGCCGGCGACGGTGATCTCGGTGCTGGCCGCTACCGATGTCATCTTCGGCGCGGTGGACATACTCGATTCGCGTTACGAAGGCTTCAAGTTCGCCCTTACCGACGTGGTGGCCGACAACGCCAGTGCGGGTGGCTTCTATTTGGGCCCAATCGCGCGGCGACCCGACGAGGTGGCGGATCTGCGGCTCATCGGGTGCGTCGTACGGGTCAGCGGTGACGTCGTGATGACAGCGGCCAGTGCCGCCGTGATGGGCCACCCCGCAGCGTCAGTGGCCTGGCTGGCCAACCAGCTCGCCGCCGAGGGTGAGGGGCTCAAGGCCGGGCAGCTCGTGTTCTCCGGAGGAGTGACCGCTCCGGTGCCGGTGGAGGCCGGCGGCAGTGTCACATTCGAATTCGACGGATTGGGGTCTATCGAGGTGGCCGGGGTCTGATGAGCGAGCGGCCGAGACCTATCTCGGCCGCCGCCGGTCGCCGGCAGGTTTCGGTTGCCTGTGAGGCGCTCAACGCCGAGGTGGCGGTGCCCCAAATCGCCACCTCGCGAACATTGACGGGTTCATCGCGCCAGGGTCTTCCGTCCGATCTGCTTGCCGGATAACAGGATTGGCTCTCGATCGCTTCAGCATGAACGTCAACCTCAATCATGACCGGGCACACCCCGACTCTCGGGGTGCCCTTCTGCCCAGCGGGAACTGCGAGCGTTTCCCTACCGCCGGCGTTGCCTCTGGTACAGCATTTGTTTCGGGCGCGGCGCCAGCTGGATTGGTGCACGTGCTGGCTGTGCCCAGACGGCTCCTGAGAAAAGCCATGCGCCGGCCGGCAGATGCCCACTGGCCTGACCAGCTCGCGTGACACATAGCTAGCCCACGCGCACTACGCCACAAGGAGACCCAGGTGATTGACCCCGAGGAGATCTTGGGCTGGGCACCATCGAGGTCCACGCGCGGTGACATCTGCAACATCGGAATCAACTCAAAAGGAGACGGCAATGGTCGCCGATACACCCTTGACCCCACTCAACGCTGACGTTCTGGACAAACTGCGACAGGTCAGCACTTCGACGCTGGCTACGCAGTTGTATCGCCGGGGGTTCAGGCAGCCGACGTTGATAGGGCTCAAACTGTTGAGCAACGTCGTCGACGGCTTCGTCGGCGAGGCGTACACGATGCGGTTCATTCCCGCTCGGGAGGACGTCAACACCCCGGATCCGTACCGCAGCGGTAACACGTTGCAGTGGGAGACGATCGAGAATGTTCCACCGGGTCACGTGATCGTCGTGGACAGCCGGGGTGACGTGTCGGCTGCCTCCGGTGGGGACATGCTGATGACTCGGGCGATGGTTCGCGGCGCGGCCGGATTCGTCACCGATGGTGGCTTGCGGGACGGTCATGTTCTCGCGGACTTGCCATTCGCCACCTACGCGCGGGAGGTCACGATCACTACGCGGGCGGCGTCCCACCACGTTGCCGATGTGCAGACGCCGATCAGCTGTGCCGGGGTGGCGGTGTACCCCGGCGATGTTCTCGTCGGCGACCGGGACGGGGTGGTGGTGATTCCCCGGGCGATCGCCGAGGAGATCGCCGATCCCTCGCTCGCGCAGGAGCAGATGGAGGCATACCTCGGTACGCGGATCAAGGGTGGGGAGCCGCTGTGGGGGATCTATCCGCCCAGCGATGAAACGAAGGCGCAGTACGAGGCCTGGCGGGCAGCGGCGGCGGACGCCAGCGGCTCCTCGCCAACCAGTACAGCGAGCGACTTCCTCCAGGCCGGCACACCCATACCGGTACCCGAAACTCACTGAGGAGATCTTTCAATGGGAACAAAACGGCAGCACGTAGTTATCATCGGCGGCGGTTTCGGCGGGCTCAACGTAGCCCGGGCGGTGGCGGGCGCCAACGTCGACGTGACCCTCGTCGACCGGACAAATCATCACCTGTTCCAACCGCTGCTGTATCAGGTGGCGACGGGGATTCTGCCGGAAGGGCTCATCGCGCCGGCGATTCGGCGGGTCGTGCAGTCCCTGCCGAATACCAAGGTGGTATTGGCTGAAGTGCAAGATATCGATCTGGACCGCAAACTCGCCATCGCCAAGACGCCAAACCAGTCGACCCTTGAGTTGCCGTACGACTTTCTGGTGGCGGCGGCGGGGTCGACGCACTCGTACTTCGGCAAGGACGAGTGGGCCGAGTTCGCGCCCGGGATGAAAACCGTCGACGACGCCCGCTACCAGCGTGACGCGATCCTGTCCAAGTTCGAGATGGCCGAACTCGCAACCGATCCGCAGGAACGAGCCGAGTGGCTGACATTTGTGGTGATCGGCGCGGGCCCGACCGGGGTCGAAGTGGCCGGGCAGATCGCCGAACTCGCGCATAAGGTATTGCCTAAGGATTACAGCAAGGTCGACACCCGCGGGGCGCGGATCCTCTTGCTGGAAGGCGCGCCGGCCGTGTTGCCTCCATTCGACCCGAAGCTGCAGCAGTACACCAAGGATGCGTTGGAGAAATTAGGCGTCGAGATCCGGGTGAGCACCCTTGCGGTGGACATGGACCACGAATCCGTTACGGTCAAGGGGCCCAACGGGGTTGAAACGATCCGCGCCCGCAGCCGGATCTGGGCTGCCGGTGTGCAGGCATCACCGCTGGCCAAAATGCTGGCCGAGAAGAGTGGCGCCGAGACCGACCGGCCCGGCCGGATCGTCGTCGGTCCGGACTGTTCGTTGCCCGGCCACCCGGAGGTCTTCGCCATCGGAGATATGGCCAACGTCGGCGGCCTGCCCGGTGTGGCGCAGCCGGCCATGCAGGAGGGCAAGTACGTCGGCAAACTGATCAAGGCACGGATGGACGGAGACACCGGAGCGGTGCCTCCATTCAAGTACTTCGACAAGGGTTCGATGGCCACCATCGGGCACAAGTACGCGGTAGCGGATGCGTTCGGCCGTAAGTTCACCGGAATAATCGCCTACCTGATGTGGGGATTCATCCACGTCCTCTACCTGATCGGCTGGGGCAACCGGCTTGGCACCATCTATACCTGGATGCGCGCCCTCTACGTGTCGAAGAACCGCGGCCACCGCGTTATCACCTTCGAACAGGCGCAATATCGGGTAGAGGAAGGTAGCAATTCTGTCCGTCCTTCGCATTATTTGGCCAGTCTCCAGAAGAGCGGTGAGGCATCGCCCGCGCCGGCGTCCGAGCAGGCGCCCGCGGCCACAAAACAGGCATAGCAAGGCGGCGATGCTCAGCTGGAGAGGATCGCGGCTGGCCAGGCAGGCAGTAAGTGCGGCCGCGCGCGGCGTTGCCGGTGACGACGCGCGAGCCGATCGTTCAGTGAGGGCAAGATGGCCGCGGTAATCCAATCCGTCGCCTACCACGGCGCGCGCAAGGTCCGTCAGCTCGCGCTGTGCTGGCGGGTGATTGCATTTATTGCGCATCGGATCGGCGATCGGACTGACCCGGATGTACCTGCGGAAGCGAGGCGGGCGGTCGATACCGGATCGGCTGGCCCCCTTGGTCACTCGTGCGATATTGGGCCCCCCGCGTCAACACTGTTTACCGCTGCACGAGCTGAACCGCCCTCGGTGTAGCATCTGCACGCGATACTGACCCCGGATGCGCCGGAGAACCCTGCACGAATTGCGGAACACCGCACAGGGTTCGGCTCGAGAGCGCCCAAGGTTGCTCGGCATGATTGGTGCGCATGGCCAAGCCGCCCTCGGTGAAGAACACGGTCGCCTTCGCCGACGAGATGTTCCGATCCTGACAGTAGCTCACCATGAACGATGTCATCTGCGTCGAGTCCAACTGCCGCACAGCCGAATCGACAGGATCCGGCAGCCAGGACAGGAACTTCCGGGCCTGCTTGCCGTAACAACACATCGCCGCCGCGGACAGCACCGATTCGAGTTGGCGTGCGTGTCTGAAGGTGAACTCCCGCAACAATTTTCCGATCGTCGAGGGTGCATACACACCGTCAAACAGTGCGCCTTCATCCCGCCACTGCGGACCACGTCGATGTCATCGATGCAGTCCGCACCCGCGCACATCCCCGCCACCACCGTCGCCAGCTTCGGCGCCGGGTTCGCCGACCCCGACTTGATCCTCGGCGCGCCGATATGGACCTTTCACCGAGCAGTCGCCGCAGCCCGGTCGGTTCGGCCAACGTCATCACCGGCACCAGCCCGGGCGCCGATCTGTCCGTCGCGGTTGGGCGGGTTTATTCCGGCCGCATGAGTTCAGTGGCGTAGCTCACTAAAATCCCGCTGTGAGTGGGCATGATCACGGGCGATATCGATTGCGGTTCTTTGGGTTTCGCTCATAGGGTGGGCGTTGTCTGCGTGAGTGCGCAGTCGATTCGATTGGGAGGGGATTAGAGATGCATTCGTTTTTCGTCCAATGGGCCAATGCCTATCGCAGCCTGGCGCGGACCGCCACGTATGAGCCGCCGCGGCGGAGCAAGTAGTTCGTGGAGCGGTCGGGCCTCCGTTTCTGCGCCTGCCCTTAGCCGGGCCGGCGGGGGGACTCCGGCCGGCATGAACTCGGGCTCCAAACCTCCCTGCCTGCCGTTCTTCGTTCGGGGGACGGCGGGTAGGTGAGGTCCGACGAGGACCGCTCCGGTCGGCAACGCAGACCTGGACCGCGACAATCCTGACATTGGTCACGCTGGCGCCACCGAAGAAATACGGTGTCACACACTGGAGTTCGCGGCTGTTGGCCCAGCATTTGGGAATCGGCTACGGCACGGTGGGTGTGGCGCGACCACGGAATCCAGCCCTGTCGCGCCGAGCGTTCAAATTCTCCACCGATCCCCAACCGGTCGCCAAGGTCACCGACATCGTCGGGCTTTCCCTGGATTCCCGAGAACGGGATCGTGCTTCCGGCAGCCAGGACACGAACTTCCGGGCCTGCTTGCGGTAACACATCACCGTCGCCGAGAACCCCGTTCCCGGATGTTGCCGACCAACTCAACGAGTTAACCCCCACCGACCGGCACCTTCCACGCTGTGGGAGGTCAAACCCTGTGCGCGGGGGGCGATGAATCGGCCGGTCTGCGCGACGTGCCGGTCGCGCCGATGGCCCGACAAATACGTGTTCGCGCTGCGGGCAGACCAATAAGGATGCGCACCACGCCACGGTCGGCATAATCCTGTCGTCGGCATAAGTCGACTTATGCCGAATTCGAAGTAAATCCGCAAGCCGCGCGACGCCGCGGCACTGTTGCGGCGGGCCGGATCACCGGCTGAGCGCCACGGCCCGGTCACACGCAGCGTCCGCAAGTACGCGCAAGACCGAAACATAAGCCTGGCCAAGGTGACCTAGCCCGACCTCGAGCTGTGGCTTGCCGCAGGGCCGCACCATCCGGCAGCGACTACGCGACTTCCTCCGCTGGGCCGACGCTCAACGGCGCTGCGCCGACCTCGCGGTTCCCTGGCTTGGCCACGGCGGTCTGTCCGCACAGATCATCGCCGATGACAAACGCTGGAACCTGCTGCGCCGATGCTTGCCCGACGAGACCATGGAACTGCGGGTCAGGGCGGCGGGGACGCTCGTGTTGCGCTACGGACAACCGACCACGCACACCGTGGAACTCACGCGCGACCACCTGATCACGCGCGAAGCCGGCGGACTTCCGGCCAGTGAGAACCCGGCGGAGCTGTGGCAAGAGTGACGTAACGTCACTTCCGCCAGCAATGTGCGCTGTGTCACTAGATCGTGATAGTGCCGCGGATCACGTCCGCCTCAACGATGCGGAGAATTACGCATGAACGTTCCTCTACCTGTGATGCGGCTCACCATCATTGGATGCGCCTTTGCGGCACCGGCGGTCACCGCCACAGAAACAAAAGGAGTCCATGCATGACTACTTCACATGCGGCCGCGGTGCCCGAAGCCCAGTTGCCACCTCTGACCGACGGCCCCCACCGCAAGCGGATCGGCCTGATCTCGATCGTCGCCTGCCTCGGTGGCCTGCTGTTCGGCTACGACACCGGTGTGTCCAACGGTGCCGAAGGCCCGATGGCCAAGGAGCTCGGGCTGTCCCTGCTACAGCTGGGCGTCGTCATCAGCTCGCTGATCTTCGCCGCCGCGGTCGGTGCCCTGATCGGCGGCCAGATCTCCGACAGGATCGGCCGCAGGAAGACGATCATCGTCCTGGCGGTCATGTTCTTCGTCGGCGTGCTGTTCGTCGTCTTCTCGCCCGGCTTCGAGATCCTGGTGGCCGGCCGGATCATTCTCGGGCTGGCGGTCGGGGGTGCCTCGACGGTGGTGCCGGTCTATCTTGCGGAGCTGGCACCGTATGAGATCCGCGGATCGATCACCGGCCGCAACGAGCTGGCGATCGTGCTGGGGCAGTTCCTCGCCTTTGTCGTCAACGCGATCCTGGGCAACACCCTCGGGGATCACGTCGAGGGCGTGTGGCGAATCATGTTCGGCATCTGCGCACTACCCGCGGTCGCCCTGTTCGTCGGCATGCTGCGGATGCCCGAGTCGCCGCGCTGGCTGGTCGAGAAGGGCCGCGATGACGAGGCGCTCGCCGTGCTCAAGACGGTGCGCTCCGAGGACCGGGCCCTCGCGGAGCTGGCTCAGGTGGAGCAAGTCACCGAGGACGAGAAGAAAGGCAATCGGCTCGGCTTCAAGGAGATCCTGGCGAACAAGTGGCTGCGGCGGATCGTCTTCGTCGGTATCGGCGTCAGCATGACGCAGCAGCTCACCGGCATCAACTCCATCATGTACTACGGCTCGCGGGTGCTCGAGGAGTCGGGCTTCACGGAGGCAAAAGCCCTGATCGCCAATACCGTCTTCGGTCTGGCGGCCGTCATCGGCGGCATCTTCGCGCTGCGCAACATGGACCGGATGGACCGCCGCAAGACGTTCTTCATTGGCCTGTCCCTGACCACGATCTGCCACTGCATCACGGGTGTCGCCGGAATGCTGATCCCGGAGGGGAATCCCGCGCGTCCGTACGTGATCGCGGTGCTGGTGACCTTGTTCGTGTTGTCGATGCAGTCCTTCCTCAACATCGCCATCTGGGTGTGGCTGGCCGAGATCTTCCCGCTCGAGATCCGCGGCCTGGCGATCGGCATCGCGGTGTTCTTCGGCTGGTTCGTCAACGGGCTGCTCGCGCTGTATGTCCCCACGCTGCTGAACGCGCTGGGACTGGGCACCTTCTTCCTGTTCGCGGTCATCGGCGTCATCATGCTCGGCTTCCTGTGGCACGAAGTGCCCGAGACCCGAGGCCGGTCCCTGGAATCGCTGGAAGAGGATCTGCTGGACGGCGAGATCTACAAGACGCTGCCCCGACGCGTTCCCTTCGCCCGCAGCCCTCGCTGACGCTCGCGGCCGTCGGGCACG
>DASQCE010000140.1:0-9302 GCA_035634855.1 Mycobacterium sp. | reverse complement strand
CAGACCCAATGCCCTGGCGGGATTTATCGATGTCTGACGCACGGCAGCCATCACCGCCTCGTCGCGGACCAGCCCGCTGTGGTGGACGGCGAAGCTGAACTGGCGGTCCATGGTCGCCGTGCTGCCCGCGATGGTGTCCGTTCCCGCCACTCGGGCCACCCCGTCGACGACGTCCACCTCCACCGGCCCGAGGTGATAAACCCCGTCGGTCATCCCGGTCGCTGCCATCGCGTCGGTGATCAACGACACCCGGTCGGGTCCCGCGCTGTGCGCGACATGTCGATACAGGGCGGGATGGACATGCACACCGTCGGTGATCAGTTCCACGGTCACCCGGGCGTCTTCGACCAGCGCGACCACGGGACCGGGCTCACGCGTATTGATCGGGCGCATTGCGTTGAACAGGTGCGTGCCCACCGTTGCGCCCGCCGCGATCGCAACCCGCGTCTGCTCATAGGTCGCCTCGGTGTGGCCGACGGCGGCCACCACACCCCTGTCGACGATCCGCTCGATCGCCGCCAGGGCTCCGTCACGTTCCGGAGCGAGGGTGACCATGCGGATCGCCCCTGCACCCGCGTCAAGAACGCGGCCGATCTCAGTAGGGTCCGGGTCACGCATCAGGGACGACTGGTGGGCACCGCACCGCTTGGTGGACAGCCAGGGTCCTTCCAGGTGGATTCCTGCGAGCAAGCCGCCCCGCACGTCGTCGGCCAATTCCGTTACCTGACGCAACAATTCGGCCGGGGCGGCGGTAACGAGGGACGCGACGAGTGTGGTAGTGCCGTGCCTGCGGTGCAATTCAACGGCAGTGGACGTGACGTCGGTCGAAGCGGTGGAGAAGTTCGCCCCTCCCCCACCGTGCACATGGGTGTCGACGAAACCGGGCACCACCGTCACTGCACCGAGGTCCCGATCCGCGGGCCGCGGCGCAGCTCCGGTGCTGACCGCACACACGGTGCCGTTTGAAACCTCAATCCAACCGGGCCGTAACAGTTCTCGGCCCGTCAGCAGGGTGTCGGCGGTCAACAGCACTCAGATGCCCTGCCAATCCGGCTTGGAGCGGTAGGTTTCGCGGTAGTAACCGGCGAGCTGAAGTCGGTGTGCCGCAGCATCATCCAATAGCGCCGTGACGTGCGGGTGATGCTGGAGGACGGTCGCAGGCCACATCGCGCTCACCGGCCCTTCGACCAAATGATGCACGGCTTCGGCCTTGCGGCTACCGGTCGCCACCAGGATCACGTGCCGGGCCTCCATGATGGTCGCGAGTCCCTGGGTCAGGCAGTGGGTCGGCACCGATTCGGCATCGCCGCCGAAGAAGCGGGCGTTGTCGATCCGCGTCTGCCTGGTCAACGTCTTGATGCGGGTACGGGAGGCCAGCGAGGACCCTGGCTCGTTGAACGCGATGTGGCCGTCAGTACCGATTCCGAGAATCTGCAGGTCGACGCCGCCCGCTTCGCGGATTGCGTTCTCATAGGACGCACAGGCGGCCGGGATGTCGGCGGCCATGCCATCGGGACCATGGACCGCGCGCGGAGCGACGTCGATCCGGGACACGAACACCCTGTCGATGACGTTCCGATACCGCTCGGGGTGATCGGCAGGCAGGCCGACGTACTCGTCGAGCGTGAATCCTCGGGCCTGCCTGAAAGAGATCAACCCGGCGTCGCAGCGTGCCGCCAGTTCGTCGTAGATCGCCAGCGGCGATGACCCTGTCGCAAGGCCGAGGACGGCGTCCGGTTTGCGACTGAACAGCGAGGCGATCGCGTCAGCGGCGACACCGCCGATCTCCTTGGCGTCCGCCAGGATGACGACTTCCATCTACTTGTTCGCAGTGAATAAGGTTGCACCGGAAGCGATCTCCGCTCCCTCGAACACCGCCTCTGACGGAATGATGTTCCCGGATTCGCGTTCGTCCATGACCACAACCGGAACAATGGGATTGAGTCCCTTTGCCTCGACCGACGGGACATCGTAGGTGATGACGACCTGGCCGGCGGTGACGTCGTCGCCCTGGCTGACGTGGGTCGTGAAGCCTTCGCCCTTCAATTGGACGGTGTCCAGACCGAGGTGGACCAGGACACCGACGTTCTGCGGGGTCATGACGATGTAGGCGTGTGGCATGACCTTCAAGAGCTTGCCGCTGACCGGAGCGACAGCGTCGATCACCCCGCGCGGAGGGTCGATGGCGGCGCCGTAGCCCACCATGCCCTGGGAGAAGACGGGGTCGGGGACGTCCTCAAGCGGAACCGCACGCCCCGCGACCGGGGCGAGGACTGGCGTCGTGCTCACTGTCGTGACTCCTTTGCTCGTGCGCATCAACAATACGAGCGTGCCGGAAAGCCGGTTTCACTTCGGAGCTTCTCGTCTAAGCTTCCGCTCAGCTTCGGCGGCAGGCGACGTTTGCGGCAGAGGGAGGTCACCGGAATGAGCGACACGGCGAAATCTGAAGGGGCGACGGCAAAGTCGGGTCTGCGCATTCCCGGCTTCGCACAATTGCAGCGGCTCGGCAAGAGCCTCATGCTGCCGATCGCGGTGCTGCCCGCGGCGGGAATCCTGCTTCGACTGGGTCAGGACGACCTGCTGGGCAAAATTCATGCCCCGGTGATCGGCTCCTTCTTCAAGGCGATGACCGCCGCGGGCGATGCGCTGTTCACCAACCTCCCGCTGCTCTTTGCCGTCGGTGTCGCCATCGGTTTCGCCAGGAAGGCGGACGGTTCGACGGCATTGGCGGCCGTTGTGGGTTATCTGGTGGTGCAGGCGGTGTTCAAGACCATGTCTCCGATCGTTCTCGCCGGCCAGGTCGACAAGGCCGGTGACCAAGCCCAGATCAATTACAGCGTGTTTGCCGGGATCGTGGTCGGTCTCGTGACGGCGTGGCTTTTCGACCGCTACCACACCATCCAATTGCCGTCCTACATCGGATTCTTCGGCGGCAGGCGATTTGTCCCGATCGTGGTGTCACTGGCGTGTCTGTTCATTGCGTTCGCTATGAGCTACTTCTACCCGATCTTCGATGCGGGGCTGACCGGCCTCGGCAAGTTCATCGGCGGCTCGGGCGCACTCGGCGCGTTCGTCTACGGGTTCGCAAACCGCATGCTGATTCCGGTGGGCCTCCACCACATCCCGAACTCCTACGTCTGGTTTCTCTACGGCGATTACCAGACCCCCGACGGCAAAGTCGTCACCGGTGAACTCACCCGGTTCGCCGCCGGCGACCCCACGGCAGGCCACCTCACGTCGGGTTTCTACCCGATCCTGATGTTCGGGCTGCCCGCCGCCGCGCTGGCCATGATCCATGTGGCGAACAAGAAGCAGCGGAAGGTCGCGGTCGGCATTCTGGCGGCGGCGGCGCTGACCGCGTTCCTGACCGGCGTGACCGAGCCCCTCGAGTTCGCATTCATGTTCGTGGCCTTCCCGCTGTACCTCATCCACGCCGTGTTGACGGGGCTGTCCCTGGCGATCGCGTACATGCTCGACATCCACCTGGGCTTCTCGTTCTCCGCCGGCCTCATCGACCTGGTCCTCTACGGCACTGCTCCGGCGGCCAAGAACATCCCACTGCTCATCGCCATGGGCGTCGTGTTCTTCGTCGTCTACTACGCGCTGTTCCGCTTCGCGATCACAAAGTGGAACCTGCGCACGCCCGGGCGGGAGCCGGAGAGCGAGTTCGAGGCCGAGGAAGCGGCCAACCTGGGCGAGGGTCCCGGCGCCGTCACCTCCGGCGCGGCTGGCGGCTCAGGCACCGCAACCGAAACGTTGACCGCACCCGCCACCGTCATGGCCGACAGCAAGGCAGAGCAGGTCATCGCGGCGTTCGGCGGCCGGGAGAACCTGGTGAATGTCGATGCCTGCATCACGCGACTGCGCATGGAGGTCGCCGACAAGAGCAAGGTGGATCAGGCACGTCTGAAAAGTCTCGGGGCCGCGGGTGTCATCGAGGTCGGCAACAGCGTTCAGGCAGTCTTCGGCACAGAAGCCGAGGCCCTGAAGAATGACATCACCGACATCCTCTAGAAGAACAGGAGCGGATCGTGTCCACCTGGCTCATCACCGGCTGCTCGACCGGGCTCGGCCGCGCCCTGGCCGAAGCCGTCATCGGCGCCGGCCACAACGCCGTCGTCACCGCACGCGATGCCACGCGCGTCGCCGACCTGGCTGACACCGCGCCCGACCGGGTGCTCGCCGTCGGGCTCGACGTCACCAATCCCGAACAGGTCGCCTCCGCTGTGCAACAAGCCCACGATCGGTTCGGCGGCATCGACGTGTTGGTCAACAACGCCGGCTACGGTTACCGCGCCGCGGTAGAGGAAGGCGACGACGCCGACGTCCGCACTCTGTTCGAGACACACTTCTTCGGCACCGTCGCGATGATCAAGGCCGTGCTGCCTGACATGCGCGCCCGCCGCTCAGGTGCCATCGTGAACATCTCCTCGATAGGCGTTCAGCTGACCCCGGTGGGCTCCGGCTACTACGCCGCGGCCAAAGCCGCGATCGAAGGAGTCAGCGGATCCCTGCGCGGAGAGCTTGCCCCCCTTGGTATCTCGGTCACCGTCGTCGAGCCCGGCGCATTCCGCACCGACTTCGCCGGGCGTTCACTGACCCAGTCGGCCACCGTGATCGACGACTACGCGGCCACCGCCGGACAGCGTCGCAAGGAAAACGACACCATGGACGGCAATCAGGCGGGCGACCCCGCGAAGGCAGGCACCGCGATCATCGCGGCCGTCGAATCAAGCGAACCGCCCGCGTTCCTGCTCCTCGGGCCCGACGCCCTCGCCGCCTACCGATACATCGCCGACGGGCGCGCGAGCGAGATCGCGAAATGGGAACAACTCACCGCCAGCACCGATTTCGATTCGTAACGGCCGAGGAGCAAGCCTGTTGGCCTAGTTGTCGGGCAGGAATGCTGCTCCAGCGGCCGCCGCGATGGCGGCCAGTACGAGGATCGTCAGGGCGACGGCGGTCCAACCGTACCCGTCGTAGGCCACCCCACCGAACCAACCAATGACGCTCGAACCGCCGTAATAAAAGAGGGTGTACAGCGACGAGGCCTGAGCCTTACCCGCAGGGGCCGACTGGCCGGTCCAACCCGACGCGATCGAGTGGGCGCCAAAGAAGCCCGCGGTAGCGATCAGCAGTCCGGCGAGGACCGCGATCACGTTGTCACTAAGCGTAACGGCGACTCCGGCCCCCATGATCAGAACGGACACCATCAGCACCCGCTTTCGACCGAATCGGGTTGCCTCGGCGCCTGCGCGAGACGATGCCCATGTTCCTGCGAGGTAGGCCACGAACAACAGGCTGACTACGAACGGCGGCAGGAAGAACGGCGCCCCGGTCAACCGGAATCCCAGGAAGTTGTACAGCGCAACGAATCCGCCCATCAACAGAAAACCCTGTGCGAAGAGCGTGAGTTGTCGCCGCGAGCGCAGGTTGGCGAGCAGACGGCGGCCTAGGCCGCCATCGGGATTGGCCCCGGACAGCTTCGACGGGATGAAGCCACGAGGCTGCGGGGCGAGCTTGACGAAGCTCAGCGCGGCGAATCCGCACAGCACCGCAACGGTGAAGACCCCGACGCGCCATCCTGCGATGTCCGCGACGGGACTGGATACCAGCCGACCCATCAGGCCGCCGATGGTGGTTCCGGCGACAAAAGTGCCCGCCGCCCTGGCCGCGTGCGCGGGGTCGACTTCCTCCGTCAGATAGGCGATCGCGATGGCCGGGACACCACCAATCATCAGCCCCTCTAGGAAACGGCCGGCGAGGAGCAGCTGGTAGCTGGGCGCGAACGGCACGAGCAGGCCGACGGCCGTCGCGATCGTGACCGACACCGATATCGCCCTGACCCGGCCGATGCGGTCGGCCAGCGTGGACCACGGAATGACGCCGATGGCGAGGCCGACGGTCGACGCCGAGATCGTCAGTGCTGCTTCGGCTGCGCCGATCCGAAGGTCGGCGGAGATCAGCGGCAGGACCGCCTGCGGCGAATAGAGCTGAGCGAACGTCGCCACACCAGCGCAGAACAGCGCGGCGAGCAGGCGGCCGTATGCAACCGATCCGCGGGTATGCCCGGCCCATGCCGGCGAGGCTGATTGTTCGATCGACACCGTCTCGACGGTAAGGGGGCGCCTCTAATGTGTCCAATGCATAAGTTTGAGTAACTTCATGCGTTTTCTACATGAATACGGAGAAATCTCGCAAAGCGTTCTGCCGGTGGCGACACTGCTCGATCTTCTGCCCACACCAAGCCCACCTCGCGCTTTGCCCCGGCGTTGGAGAGCGGGACATGAACGGTCTTGGAGTCACCGCCGTGGCGCGGAACGGGAACGACGGCGACGCCGAACCCGGCCGCGACCAGCCCTTCCATCGTCGGGATCTCGGAGGCCTGGAAGACGATGTCAGGGTCGATGTTCTCCTCCGCCCAGAGTTCGTTGGTGAGCTGCCGCAGGCCGAACTGGTCGCCAAGTGCGACGAACGGCTCCTCGGCCGCCGCAGACAGCCGCACCCTGGTTCGGCTGGCCAGCCTGTGCCCGCGCGGAACGGCCAGGCAGAGTTGTTCGACATACAGCCGGCGCCAAACAAAACCAGGCCCCTCGGGACGCGGCGCGGTGATGCCGATATCGGCTTGGCCGCACCGCACCCTCTCCGTGATCTCGTGCGCGGGCCCTTGGAACAAGTCGAATCCTATCGCGGGCACCGAATTCCGGAAGCGTCGGAGTTGTTCGGGTACATACCAGTTCGCCAGCGAATGAAGGAAGGCCAGTCGTACCCGGCCGGTATCCGGATCGCGCAGTGCGGCGATGCGTTCGGTGGCGGAATGCATTTCGGCCAGGCCGCGTCGTGCGTGCTCGAGCATGATCTGGCCGTAGGCGTTCAATCGGAGCCGACGATTGACCCGGTCGAACAATGGTGTACCGGCCTGGTCTTCGAAGCGCGCCAGTGCACGCGACAACGTCGGCTGGCTGACCCCTAACTCCGCGGCGGCATCGGTGACGTGCTCGGTCTCGGCGAGCACGACGAACCAGTGCAGTTCCTCGAGGTGCACCGCTCGACCATAACTGTCGGAGATAAGTTGTCCGTGACTGTCCCATCGGCATCGCCACCTCGAGGCGAGACCATGACCGCCGCCCAAAGCGTCCTCGACGACGTGTCGTTCTGACACCTCGTCATCGGAGTCACGGACATGGATAGCGCGACTACGCGAAGGCGCTGAGACGTGTTCCGCTGAAGCGCATCGGCGACGTTCGCACCGATGTGGGCGCGCTGGTGGCCTTCTTGCTGAGCACGGACGCTACATTCATCACCGCGCAGACGATTCACGTCGACGGCGTAATCGGCTTCTTCCGTTGACGACGGAGTCGCTACGCGCGGGCTTCGATACGGCGGCGACATCCCGTACCTCATGCTGCTCACCAGCTGACGCGCACTCGATCGTCAGGGCAGGCCGCACGCCGTAGTAGGGAAGGTCGATCCGGCCGTAGCTCTTGCCGACTCTGGTGCGTATGCCGCCACCGGGCGATCATCTCAGCACCGCTCATGTCGGGACAGTCACCGCCGTTCGGTGGTCTTCTCCAGGTGGGCCAGCGCGTCGGCGCCCTGGTCGGTGACGAAGACCAGCTCGGCCAGGGGAACCGGCAAGAAGCCCTCCTCCTCCATGCGGCGCAGCTGCAGCGTCAGCCCATCGTAGAAGCCCGCGGTGTTCAGCAGCACCACGGGTTTGTCGTGCAGTCCGTGTTTTCTCTGCTCCAGGATCTCGGTCGCCTCATCCAGCGTGCCCAAGCCGCCGGCCATCACCACCACTGCATCCGACCGCCCGAGCATCAGCGCCTTCCGTTCGGCGAGATCCTTGGCGAACACCATCTCGTCGGCGTCCTTCCTGGCCCAGTCGCGCAGGAAGACCACCGAGATCCCGACGATGCGTCCTCCCGTTTCCTGTACACCGTCGGCGACGACCTTCATCAGCCCGGTGTCGGAACCGCCCCATACCAAGGTGTGACCACCCTTGCCGATGAGCTCGGCGAATTCACGGGCCGGCCGGGTGTAGCGCTCGTCGAGATCGGCCGCCGAAAGGAAGACGCAAATGTTCATCGGGCTCACTCGTCGACGACCGTCAGGATGCCCGACGGCGCGTCGAGGGCTTCGAGGGTTCGAGCGGCGGCGGTGTCGATGTGCACGCGTGGCGCTGCCGGAAGTTCACCCTCGTAGTAAGTGCCGGGCCCATAGAAAGCGCCGTAGCGGAGGACCACGCCGTTCGCCGCGAGCACAGCTTGCTCTAGTGAGGTGACGGCGTCGGCGCCTGGACCGGGATCCGGTGTCCACGCGATGCTTTGGGCCACGATCTTTGGCTCGTCCAAGCCGTTCATGGCGTCGATCAGGTTGCGGGTGCCCTCGACCCGTATTCGGGCATTGAGCAGCCCTGCCTTCGGCAGGTCTTCCACGGCATCGGGAAGATCCGTCAGCTCATGCAGAACCAGGTCGGGCGAAAACGAGCGGACGGCCGTCGTGAGTGCGCCGCGGTCTAAGACGTCGCACACGATCGGTTCGGCACCCAATGAAGCCAGCCGGGCCGCCTTCTCGGACGATCTCGTCATCGCACCGACGGTGTATCCGGCGTCCACGAGTAGCGGCACGAGTCGGCTGCCGATGACACCGGAAGCACCTGCTAAGTAGATGCGCCTGCCCGGGGTTGCGGTTTCGATCGGTGACGTCTCGCGGCGGGATGAAGCCATCGCATGGTCCTTACTGTCGTTCGTCTTCCCAAGCTCGTGTCTCGCGGCCTGATGTGACATTGACGCTACGCACCGATTGGCATAGATGTCTGGTCCATTTTGATGGCAGATTAGTGAGCCATTTTGGTCGGTGCTGGTCGATCGTGATCGGCAATCCGCCGATTGCGATCACGATGCTGCGGCACGAGGTGACGGCTGGTCTCTTCGCGCCCTGATGTGCTCACCCCAAGCACTCGCGGTTGGACATCCGGCTGGTGGACAACATGATCGACCCGATCAAGGACGGCTTCGATGTGGTGTTCGGCAGTGGGCCGCTGCAGGATTCGACGCTGATAGCGCGAAAAGTGTTCAGCCTTGCACTCTTCCTCTGCGCCTCACCCGACTTCGTCGGGCAACTGGCGGAACCGCTTGTCGATCCCAAACAGTTGGAAACCTGCCCTTCATCGACTTCGGCTTCAGCCGGCCACACAAGCTCACGGTGGCCGAACACAAAAGGGCGATATGAGCTGTCGCCTCAGGTGCGGGGACGCGCCAACAACTTTCAGGTGTGCAAGCAATACATTCTGCAAGGGC
>DASQCE010000139.1:0-3018 GCA_035634855.1 Mycobacterium sp. | reverse complement strand
TTTCTCGCTGTCGTGGTTCTACCGGTCCGGCTACGACGTGCTGTTGTACACGTTGCCATTTCATGGGGCCCGCGCCGAAAAGGGTTCTCCCTTCAGTGGTTACGGCTACTTCGCGCATGGCTTCGCGGGTTTCGCCGAGGCGATGGCGCAGGCCGTGCACGACTTTCGTTCGTTGATCGACTATCTGGAATTCACGGGTGTCGACCGGGTCGCGCTGACCGGGATGTCGCTGGGCGGATACACATCGGCGCTGATCGCCTGCATCGACGACCGCATCCAGGCCGTGATTCCCAACGTTCCCGTCGTCGCACCGGACCGGACAGTCGACGAGTGGTTCCCAGCCAACTATGTGGTGCGCTGGCGCGAGCTCATCGCCGGCACCGACAACCAATTGGTCCACGCCGCCACGCGGTACCCGTCACCGCTCAACTACGCGCCGCTGGTGCCCAAGGATCGGCGGCTGATCATCGCCGGGTTGGGCGATCGACTGGCGCCGCCGGAGCAGGCCGAGTTGCTGTGGGAACACTGGGACCGCTGCGCCTTCCATTGGTTCCCCGGCAACCACGTGCTGCACGTCAGCCAGCCGGACTACCTGCGCCGGATGACCCGATTCATGCGCGATTTCATGTTCCAGTGAGCGCGTGAGGCCTACCGACTTCGACCGGCCACCGCAGTTGTTCCAGCAGGCCGGGTCGCAGCGGCGTCGAGTCGCTGCAGGTTCTGTGGTCAGTCCTTGATCGCGCTGACCAAGCTGATGTTGCCCGTCATCACACCCGCTTCGGAGTCGGGTTCAGGAACAGGCCGGCCGAGCGAACGCAACTGGTATGGCAGTGGGGTGGCCACGGCCCACCAGTGACGGTTACCGAACCAATCGCGTGCCGGTGCGTGCTGCTCGTTGTACACGAGGGTGAAAAAGGTGCGGTCGTTGCCACCCGCGAGTTCCTCCTCCCGTTTGGCCTCGAATGCGTCGGCGTCCAACGGCACCGATTCCTCGAGAGCGAGGTGGCTGCCCGGCGCGGCCAGTGAGTCGATGCCGGCGAACAGCTGGTGCTGCGCGGTGGCCGGCAGATAGATGAGCAGCCCTTCGGCAATCCAGGCCGACGGTTTGGACGGATCAAACCCGCTGTCGTGCAATGCCTGTGGCCAGTCGTTGCGCAGGTCGACGGCGACTTCCCTGCGCTCCGCGGTCGGCGCGTCGCCGCGCGCGGCCAGCGCCTCATGTTTGAACTCGAGCACCCGCGGCTGATCCAGCTCGAAGACCACCGTCCCGTCCGGCCACGCCAGCCGGTATGCGCGTGAGTCCAGCCCGGCAGCCAGGATGACGATCTGCCGCACCCCGACCGCGGCCGCGGCCTCGAAGTAGTTGTCAAAGTACCTGGTCCGAACGGCCTGGAAGTCGACGAAGTAGTTGCCGAACTCGGTCTTCAGCGGGTGCTCGGGAGCATTGCCGTCGAGCAGGTCGGCCCACTCGCCGCCGACTTTCCGGCAGAACACTTCGGCATACGGATCAACCGCCGCCGGCTGGAGCTTCTGCGCTTCCACCGCCCGTGCCGCGGCAACGAATAGCGCGGTCGAGCCGACGCTCGTCTTGATGTCCCAGGTGTCATTTTCGGTACGCACGTACGCGTTTATACGCGCGGATTCTGACAATCAAGCCAGACTTTGTTCGTGGCAGAACCGTGGAACGTCAACGTTTACTACGACAGCAGGCTCGACGACTGCGTGCCACCGCGCGCGGCGTCCGTGCTTGAGGTGGTTGGCTGTGGACCGCTTTTTGGCCGCTCGCCTGTCAATACGTCTGCCGAACGTCGTCGCTGTGGACATCGATGAGCCGGTGCTTGAGCGGGCCAAGCAGCGCTTCCCCAGGGCTCCTGTGAAGTGGCTGTGCGGCGACATCCTCGTCATGTCAGACGAGCTGGGGACTTCGACGCCGTCGTCACGTTCGCCCGCCCGGGCTGGCGCCACTTGCCATGGCACTGGCCACGCTCGTGATTCGCGGGGTCGCGATCCGGCTACGCAGCAAATGGGAACACAGCGCACCCACGGTATGGCCGCCGCGCTACACCGTCGCGGAGCTACGTCGTCACGTCCGCGGGGAATTACCCGGCGCACGGGTGTCGCTATTCCGTTGGGGCGCGTCTTCATCCAGTGGGACGCAGCCCGCTGATCACACCAGCGGGCGCCCTGTCTTGATCCGCCAGTCGACGTCTTTCAGCAGCACGTTGAACGGGAACTGTCGGACGAATCGCGGCGTCAGATGGTTGATGAAGCGCAGCACGTGGATCGTGCGGTCGAACCGGCGCTGCTTGGCGGCATTCCACTCCAGCTTCATCTCGTCGCGGAAGCGTTGCGGCAGAAAGCCTGTCGTGATCAACAGACCGAAATTGTCCAAGCCGCGCTGCACCCGGGCCGGCAGCTTTACGCCACGTACGCGGCCCGCCGCGAGCGGCCAGAGGTATTCGCGCACGGTGTCGTCGATGTGCACATTCTCCAGCGATTCCTGCCAATACCGGTCGAACGCACCGCGGTCCTCAGGCCACATATCGTCCGGTACCTGCAGCGTGGTGCCGAGCGGCACCCCCTCGCGATAATGCCGCTCGGCGGTCTCCTCATCCATCTCGCCGACGAACAGCCGGTACACGTCAATCGCGCCCTTGTACAGGCACGCCCCGACCCACAGCTGGAGGTCGCGGTCGAACGCGTGGTAGGAAACCGGACTTTCGTCAGTCGAATAGACCTGCGCGTGAGCCCGGTTCACCGCACGCCGGAATGCTGCCTTCTGCTCAGGCGAGCCCTTGGTCGCAACCGCCAGATAGGTGAAGGTGGTACGGGCACGCTTGATCGGATGGCGGTCCACCCGGCCGCTCTCAACGCGGCTCTCGACGACGCCGTAGCCGACGCCGGGCCGGGCGAGCTGCATGATCACGTTGGCGGGCCCGGCCAGCAGGGCCACGCCCATCAGTCCTTCGTCGAAGCTCGCACTACGGCGCCGCGATGTCGGCGGAAGCGCCGTGACCG
>DASQCE010000138.1:0-2729 GCA_035634855.1 Mycobacterium sp. | reverse complement strand
GCGCCGCGGCCGAGTCCAGGGTGACGAGCCCGTCCCCGTTTAACGCCATGCCGGGTAACCCATGCCGGGTAACTTCCCGGCATGGAAACGTTCACGCCGTCCCTGAATTGGGGCGACGAACTGGTCACGTCTCTGGTGTGGGTGGCGAAGGCCTGGGCGATCGCGGCGGTGTGCACTCTGGTGATCTCGGCGCTGCTGTCGCGGTTCACTACATGGGGCCGCCAGTTCTGGCGCATCACCGGCGACTACTTCACGGGTCGCCAAAGCATTCCGGTTTGGGCGCTCTTGGGCGTGCTGTTGGCGTCGGTGATGATCGACGTGCGCCTCGGCGTGCTGTTCAGCTACCAGTCCAACGACCAGTTCTCCGCTATGCAGGCGGCGTTCAGCGGCGAGGGCGCGGCGAAAGAAACTGCCATCAAGCGCTTTTGGGCAGCGATGCTCGTCCTCGTCGGGCTGGCCGTCATCGACATCGTCCGCAACCTGCTCGACATCTACCTGATGCAGCGGTTCATCATTCGGTGGCGCGTGTGGCTGACGCAGCGGCTCACCCGCGACTGGCTCGACGGTGACGCCTACTACCGCGGACGCTTCGTCGATCACCCGATCGACAACCCCGATCAGCGCATCCAGCAGGACATCGACTTCTTCACCACCGGCACCGGCGAGGGAGCCAACACGCCATCGGTCGGAACGTCCCAGACACTGCTGTTCGGCACGGTCTTCGCCATCGTCAACGTGGTCTCTTTCACGCCGATCCTGTGGGGGCTGGCAGGGCCACTCACGGTCTTCGGTGTCACGGTGCCGAAGGCGCTGTTCTGGATGGCGCTTGTGTACGTGTTCTTCACGACGGTCGTCGCGTTCTGGATCGGCCGCCCGTTGATCCGGCTGTCCTTCCGCAACGAGGTCACCAACGCCGGTTTCCGCTATGCGCTGGTGCGACTGCGCGACGCGGCCGAGGCTGTCGGCTTGTACCGCGGCGAGAACGCCGAACGGGGTCAGCTGATGACGAGATTCGCGGCCGTCATCGCCAACTATCGGGCGTTTGTGCGCCGGACGCTGCTGTTCCTCGGCTGGAACAGGTCGATAAGCCAGATCGTCGACCCGCTACCCACTGTCGTCCAGGCTCCGCGGATGTTCGCAGGCGAGATCGACTTCGGTGATGTCACCCAGTCGTCGAGTGCGTTTCGCCAGTTGCACGACTCACTGTCGTGGTTCAGAGCGGTGTACGACTCGTTCGCGAACTACCGGGCGGCGATCCTCCGGCTCGACGGGTTGCTGACCGCCAATGAACAGGCAAGGGAGCTACCGACTTTGACGGCGCTGCCCAGCGGCGACGGCTCGCTCGAGCTTGACGACGTGGAGGTCCGCGCCCCGGATGGGACGAGGCTGGTGGACCCCCTCGACGTCCGGCTCGACTCGGGTCAATCGTTGGTGATCACCGGGGGCTCCGGCTGCGGGAAGACCACCTTGTTGCGCAGTCTCGCCCAGCTCTGGCCATTCACGTCCGGCACGGTGCGGAGCCCGGCCGAGGGCACCATGTTCCTGTCGCAGCTGCCCTACATGCCGCTGGGCGATCTGCGGTCGGTGATCTCGTATCCGGGTGCCGCCGGCGAATTCGACGATGCGGCAATCCAATCCGCGCTCGACACGGTGGCGCTCGGCCATCTTTCGAGCCGCCTCGACGAGGTGGCCGACTGGGCCAAGGTGCTCTCCCCCGGCGAACAGCAGCGCATCGCGTTCGCGCGGGTGCTGCTGGCCGAACCCAAGGTGGTGTTCCTCGACGAGTCGACCTCGGCGCTGGACGAGGGCCAGGAGTTCGCGCTGTACCGGGCGTTGCGCACGGCGCTGCCGGATTGCATCGTGGTCAGCGTGAGTCACCGCAGCACCGTCGAACAGCACCACGACCGACGCCTGGCACTGCTCGGCGGCGGCCGGTGGCGCCTCGAGCCGGTTTAGGCCCTTGCCGCGTGCGTTCCCGCGCGGCGACCGAAGAAGGAGCCTTCGCCCAGCTGCGTTCCGCTGGAGTAGCCCTTGCCGTCCTGTGCGATGTTCGACGCGCATGCGCCCGCGGCGTACAGACCGGGAATCGTCGAGCCGTCGTCGCGGAGCACTTCGCCGTCGATGGACACCGCAAGCCCGCCCATGGTGAACCCGGAGTACATAGCCCGGCCCAGCGAGAGATCGAACGCCGCCCAGGGCCCATTGTCTTGGGCCGCAACATATTCCGGCTGCTTGTGGAAGTCCGGATCCTCGCCGCGCGCCGCGTTTTCGTTGTACCGGCGCAGCGAAGCCACCAGCTTGCCCTCGGGAATGCCGAGCGCCTTCTCCATCTCCTCGACGCTCTCCCAGCCGTCGATGAACCGGATCAACGGCATCGCAGGCATTTCCGTGTGCGCCTCGTCGACGATGAGGTAGGCCACCTGATCCGGTTGTTCCAGCACGAAGGCCGACGTGCGTGAGTGATAGGAGTCCTCGGCGACGAAGCGCTGGCCCTGGTTGTTGACGATGACGCCGGTTAGCAGAATCTCCGGCGGGTATGCGGCGGCCGTGATGAACATCTGGTCCAGGTTCTTGGCGACGCCGCCCGCCGAGACACCCAGTCGGATGCCCAGTCCGTCGTCGTTGGGGTTGCCGAGAATGTAGGGCTCCACCTCGCCGTGGTGCTTGGTGCGCCGCTTCTGCCCCAGCGCCGGCGTGTGCTCGGCGACCATCTCCGGGTTCATCGCGAA
>DASQCE010000137.1:0-2836 GCA_035634855.1 Mycobacterium sp. | reverse complement strand
CGACCCGTTGACGGCGGGCATGGCGTTCCTCGGGCCATCGGCGGGCGCCGCGTTGGGCGGCGTGCTGGCGGGCCGGCTCGCGGCCAGTCGGCCGCCGGTGTTCGTGATGGGCCTGACATGTGTCGCGGCTGCGTTTTCGCTGGCGGCATCGCGCAGCTGGGCCGGCTGGCTGCCGGCGCTGACGGCGTGCGGGTTCACACTTGGGTTGGTCTACGCGTTCACGACGGTCGCGACGCAGGCGGTCGTGCGCGCCGAGCGCGCGGGCGAGGCCGCGGGTGTGACGCTGACCGCGTTGGTCACGCTCGCCGGTGTCGGCGTTGCCGTGTCAGGAACGGTGCTGGAGTGGAGATGCTTCAGCGCGCGGGGATGTCGCCTGCCGATGCGATCGACGCCATCGTCGCGTTGCTGGCGGCGCTGGTGCTGGCGGCCGGTGTGGTGGTGCTGTTGATCGCGCGGGCATCCAACCCCGGCGCCGGGACCTGATTCGCCGTCGGCGCCGGTCCGAGCAGGAAATACAGCGGAGCTGTCCAGTCCAACCCCTGCGTCTTGCCGACTCCATAGCTGGTGTGGATGGCGACGCGCCGCGCGTACGCCGCTTTGGAGTCATCGGCGTCTTCGTTGTAGTCGCAGACGGCATCGTTGAGATCGCAGACGCTGATGGTGCGGGCGGCGATTTCCGGAGCCAGCGGTGCGGGCGCGTGAGCGAGGATCGGCCAATCCTGGGCGACACCCTTGCCGCGCTCCGGGATTCCACTGGCTGTGCCCAAGTTGAAGGTGGGATCTTCCGGTCGCCGGTCGCCGTCGGCGATCAGCAGCACGGCGGCCAGGTTCGGGCTTGCGGCAAGCGCCTGCAGATTCCGGTGGACAACCATCGCGCCCTGTGAGTAGCCGGCCAGCACGACTTTCGAGGTCGGGCACCGCGCAACGAATGCGGCGTACTGGTCGCCCAGAGCCTTCGCGCCTGCGTCGACACTGCCCATGAAGCCGAGCCACGCCCCGACACCGCCGTTGTCATATGGCACCGGCACCGCCGGATAGTCGACCGCCTCAGCGGTCATCGTGCGGCCGTCGCGTTGCAGTTGCGGCGACAGATCGTAGAGCGATTCGGTGACCACCCGGCCCATGCCGTTATACGTGGTCAGATCGGCGCCGGTACGCTCGCCGGAGCCTGCGGCCCCGATCCAGTGCACATCGGGGCAGGTCGGGTCCGCACCAGCGGTACCGGCCGACAGGCCGACTAACGCGGCACCTGCGACAGCGGCGGCACCTGCGAGCGCGAATATACGACGCAACATAAATCCCCAACCCTTCTTGGTCCTACCAGAACCTTCGCGGAGTTCATCGGCTCAGCCGTCTCACGTGTTACCGCGGTGGCGCCGAGATCGACGAAATGGTGCGATCTACGCGAACTTTGGCGCCCGTTTGTCCGTTTGGGCAAAAAGGTGGTGACAAACGAAAGCGGCGCCCACCGAAGGCGAGCGCCGCTTCGCGGTACTGCTAGATCACTTGATGATCACGTAGGCCGAGCCTACTTAATGATCTTGGTAACCCGGCCGGCGCCGACGGTACGGCCGCCCTCGCGAATCGCGAAGCGCAGACCCTCGTCCATGGCGACGGGCTGGATCAGCTTCACCAAGATGTCGGTGTTGTCACCGGGCATGACCATCTCGGTGCCCTCCGGCAGCGTCACCACGCCAGTCACGTCGGTGGTGCGGAAGTAGAACTGCGGACGGTAGTTGTTGAAGAACGGCGTGTGCCTGCCGCCCTCGTCCTTGGACAGGATGTAGACCTGGCCCTCAAACTCGGTGTGCGGCGTGGTGGTGCCGGGCTTCACGACGACCTGACCGCGCTCGACGTCCTCACGCTTGATGCCGCGCAGCAGCAGACCGACGTTATCGCCGGCCTGGCCCTGGTCGAGCAGCTTGCGGAACATCTCGACGCCGGTGACCGTGGTCTTGGTGGTGGACGGACGGATGCCGACGATCTCGACTTCCTCGTTCACATTGACCACGCCGCGCTCGACACGACCGGTGACCACGGTGCCACGGCCGGTGATCGTGAAGACGTCCTCGACGGGCATCAGGAACGGCTTGTCGGTCTCGCGGACAGGGTCGGGAATCGACTCGTCGACCGCAGCCATCAGCTCTTCGATGCTCTCGATCCATTTCGCATCGCCCTCGAGCGCTTTCAGTGCCGAGACCCTGATCACCGGCGCGTCCTCGTCGAACTCCTGGGCGGCCAGCAGCTCGCGGACCTCCAACTCGACGAGCTCGAGCAGCTCCTCGTCGTCGACCGCGTCGGCCTTGTTCAGCGCGACCAGGATGTAGGGCACGCCAACCTGGCGGGCCAGCAGCACGTGCTCGCGGGTCTGCGGCATCGGGCCGTCGGTGGCGGCGACCACCAGGATCGCACCGTCCATTTGGGCAGCGCCGGTGATCATGTTCTTGATGTAGTCGGCGTGGCCGGGAGCGTCGACGTGTGCGTAGTGACGCTTGTCGGTCTGGTACTCCACGTGGGAGATGTTGATCGTGATGCCGCGCTGACGCTCTTCAGGCGCATTGTCGATCTGGTCGAATGCGCGCGACTCGTTCAAATCGGGATACTTGTCGTGCAGAACCTTGGTGATTGCTGCGGTCAGCGTCGTCTTGCCGTGGTCAACGTGACCAATGGTCCCGATGTTGACGTGCGGCTTCGTCCGCTCGAACTTCGCCTTCGCCACTGTGTTGTCCTCCTGGACTGTGTTGGTGCTTGTTGTAAAGCAGTGTTGATCTTTGCAGTTGTGTGGTCCCGCGAAACCAACGGGTCAGATTACTGACCCGTCGCCTTCGCGATGATC
>DASQCE010000136.1:0-9069 GCA_035634855.1 Mycobacterium sp. | reverse complement strand
CATCGCCGACTGGCCGTTGCTCAACGCGTTGGTCAACACGGCGTCGGGCGCATCCTGGGTGTCGATTCACCACGGCGGCGGGGTCGGGATCGGCCGGTCCATCCACGCCGGCCAGGTCACCGTCGCCGACGGCACCGAACTCGCCGCGCAGAAACTCGCGCGGGTGTTGACCAACGACCCCGGCATGGGCGTGATCCGCCACGTCGACGCCGGCTACGAACACGCCGCCGACATCGCCGCGACACGCGGCGTCCGAATCCCGATGCGGGAGAACGCGTGACCGCGTTCGACACCCTCTGGCCGACGATTCTGGACGTCGGCAGGCATACCTCCACCGGCGGGTACCGGCGCTACGCATGGTCGGACGCCGACCTGACGTTGCGGGAGTGGTTCTCCGGCTGCGCCGCCCAGCGTGGCATGGATGTCGAGGAGGACCGCAACGGCAACCTGTGGGCGTGGTGGATGCCGCCGGGCTGGTCGGGCGATCCGACCGGTGCATTCGTCACGGGCTCGCACCTGGATTCGGTGCCCGACGGCGGCGCGTTCGACGGGCCGCTCGGTGTGGTGTCCGCCTTCGCCGCCATCGACATCGTCCGAGAGCGGGGCGTGGCGCCGCGGGTGCCCGTCGCGGTCGTCGCGTTCTCCGACGAGGAGGGGGCGAGGTTCGGTGTGGCATGCGTCGGCTCCCAGCTGTCAACCGGTGCGTTGAGTGCCGACAAAGCCCGCGCGCTGCGGGACATCCACGGTGTGACCCTCGGTGAGGCGATGACGAAGGCGGGCCGCAGGCCCGAGCACCTCGGCGTCGACCCGCATCTGGCAGACCGCGTCGGCGTCTACGTCGAACTACACGTCGAGCAGGGTCGGGCGTTGGATCTCGTCGACCGCCCGATCGCCATCGCTTCGGCCATCTGGCCGCACGGGCGCTGGCAGTTCACGTTCTGCGGCGAGGCGAACCACGCGGGCACGACCCGGCTGGCCGACCGGCACGACCCGATGCTCGCGTTCGCATCCTCCGTGCACGCGGCGCGGTCGTTGGCCGCCGCCCATGACGCGGTCGCGACGTTCGGCAAGGTCATCGTCGCACCCAACGGGGCCAACGCGATTCCCTCGTCGGTGAGCGCCTGGCTCGATGCCCGGGCCGCCGACGAGCCGACGCTGCGGTCGCTGGTCGACAAGATCACCGCGGAAGCGCGGCAACACGCGGTGGCCGACGGCATCGAACTCGGCGTGACAGCGGAATCGGTCACGCCGATCGTCGAGTTCCCGCAGGGTCCGCGGGCGCGGCTACAACGTGCGCTTGCCCACCTGGGCGACATCCCGGTGTTGCCCACCCAGGCCGGGCACGACGCGGGCATCCTGTCACCCGTGGTTCCGACCGCAATGTTGTTCGTACGCAACCCAACCGGGGTGTCACACTCTCCAACGGAGTTCGCCGAATCCGGCGACTGCAATACGGGAGCAGTGGCGTTGGCCGACGTCATGACGGATTGGGTGACACCGTGACAGACACGTGGTGGTGTGAACACGCCTGGCTCGGCGGCTCCGTGGCCGAGGGCGTCCTGTTCAGCGTCAGCGACGGCTCGATCACCGCGATCGACACCGACGTCACCGCGCAGCCGGGCTCACACCGGCTGCGCGGGCTGGTCATTCCCGGGCTGGCCAACGCGCATTCGCATGCCTTCCATCGGGCGCTGCGCGCCCGCACCCAACGTGACCGCGGATCATTCTGGACCTGGCGCGACCTGATGTACCGGGCCGCGGAGAGGCTCAACCCCGACCGCTACCGCCGGCTCACCCGCGCGGTATACGCCGAGATGGCGCTCGCCGGAATCACCTCCGTCGGCGAATTCCACTACGTGCACCACGAAGCCGGCGGCGCCCACTACGCCGAACCGAATGCCATGGGACAGGCCGTAATCGACGGCGCCGCCGACGCCCGCATCCGCCTCACCCTGCTCGACACCTGCTATCTGAGTTCCGGACCGGACGGCTCACCGCTGACCGGACCCCAGCAGCGGTTCGGCGACGGAACCGGTGACCGGTGGGCCGAACGTGTCGAGGCACTGCGGCAGCAGGTCGGCATCACGCCGTCCGTCTTGGTCGGCGCCGCGCTGCACAGCGTGCGGGGCGTCCCTGTCGAACACATGCCTCCCGTCGTGGAATGGGCTGCCGCACACGGCGCCCCACTGCACGTTCACTCCTCGGAGCAGACCCGCGAGGTCGAGCAATGCCTGGCGGTGCATGGCGGCACGCCGACCGCGGTGCTGCGCGATGCCGGCGCGTTGGGGCCCCGGACGACGGCGGTGCACGCCACCCACCTGACGTCCGAGGACATCGCCGACATGGACCGAACATCGACGGGGGTGTGCTTCTGCCCCACCACCGAGCGTGACCTCGGTGACGGCATCGGACCCGCGCCCGCGCTGCTCGCCGGACGTGGACTGTTCAGCCTCGGCTCCGACAGCCACGCCGTGATCGATCTGTTCGAAGAGGCCCGCGCCGTCGAGCTCGACGAACGCCTCGCCTCCCGCACACGGGGCACCATCGCCGCCGACCGCCTGTTGCGGGCCGCGACCTACGACGGCCACCGCGCTCTCGGCTGGGCGGACGCCGGTGAGCTCGTCGTCGGTGCACGAGCGGACTTCGTTGCAGTTCAGATTGATTCGATCCGCACCGCGGGCGGTGGGGCGACCGCCGAGAACGTCGTCTTCGCCGCTGCCGCACCCGATGTCACCGATGTGGTGGTCGACGGACGCGCGGTGGTCGTCGACCGCAAGCATGTCACTGTGCCGGATGTGGGAGCCGAACTCGCCTCCGCCATCGCGGACCTGATGGATGCTTCGCTGGAGGCCACACGATGACCGTGCTCTACACCAACATCCGCGAACTCGTCACCAACGACCCCGCCAACGGCGACGGCGATCCACTCGGCATCATCACCGACGCGGCGCTGGTAGTCGATGGCACCGACATCGCATGGATCGGCCGACGCGCGGACGCGCCCGACGCCGACGATCGGATCAGCTGCGCCGACACCAGCGTGATCCCCGGATTCGTCGACAGCCATACACATCTGGTGTTCGCGGGTGAACGGTCAGCCGAGTTCGCGGCGCGGATGAGCGGCCAGCCGTACGGCGCCGGCGGCATCGCGTCGACGGTGGCCGCCACGCGAGCGGCCGACGACGCCACGCTTCTCGCAGGGGTCCAGCGGCTCACCGACGAGCTGTTGCGTGCCGGCGTCACGACTTTCGAATGCAAGAGCGGCTATGGGCTGACGGTCGAGGACGAGGTCCGCTCGCTGCGGATCGCCAAGGCCGTCACCGACGAGACCACGTTTCTCGGCGCCCACGTCGTTCCCACGGAGTTCCGCGACGACCGCGAGGCATACATCGAAATGGTCAGCGGTCCGATGCTTCAGGCCTGCGCGCCGCACGCCCGGTGGGTGGATGTGTTCTGCGACCGCGGCGCCTTCGATGTCGACGAGGCTCGTCACATCCTCACAGCCGGAATGGCCGCCGGTCTCGATGCGCGGCTGCATGCCGGCCAACTCGGGCCGAGCGCGGGCATCCGGCTCGCGGTCGAGCTGGGCGCTGCGTCGGTGGATCACTGCACCTATGCCACCGACGACGACGTCGAGGCGCTCGCCGGTGCGGCCGACACCACCGTGGCCACGCTGCTGCCAGGCGCCGAATTCTCGACGCGCGCGCGGTATCCGGACGGTCGACGGCTCGTCGATGCGGGCGCGACCGTCGCGCTGGCGACCGACTGCAATCCCGGCAGTTCGTTCACGACAAGCATGCCGTTCTGCATCGCGGTCGCGGTGCGGGACATGAATTTCACTCCGGCCCAGGCATTATGGGCCACGACCGCCGGCGGGGCGGCGGCACTGCGCCGCGACGACGTCGGGGTCCTCACCGTTGGGCGGCGGGCGGATTTCGTTCGACTGGACGCCCCGTCGTACGTGCACCTCGCGTACCGGCCCGGTGTGCCGCTGGTTCGTGATGTCGTCACGGCCGGCCGGCACATGGCTTATCCCTACCAGAAAGTGGAGTCACGATCGTGAGTATCGAAACCGTCGTCGTGGGCATCGGCCCCGTGAGCTTCGACGAGGTGGTGCACGTCGCCCGCGACGGTGCCGCGGTCGCCCTTTCCGACGAGTCACTGGACGCGATCGCCAAGAGCCGCGCCCGCATCGAAGAACTCGCGCACAACCCCAAGCCCGTCTACGGGGTATCCACCGGGTTTGGCGCACTGGCCACCCGCCATATCCCCCACGAGCTGCGAACCCAGTTACAGCGCAGCCTGATTCGTTCACACGCTGCAGGATCGGGTCCCGAGGTCGAACGAGAGGTCGTCAGGGCCATGATGCTGCTGCGGTTGTCGACGCTGGCCACCGGGCGCACCGGTGTGCGGCCCGAGGTGGCCCAGACGTATGCGGCGATGCTGTCCGCCGGGCTGACGCCTGTCGTCTATGAATACGGCAGCCTTGGCTGCTCCGGCGATCTGGCGCCGCTGGCGCACGTGGCGCTGGCCGCCATCGGCGAGGGTTCGGTGCGCACGGAGGAAGGCGAACTGCTGCCGTCGGCTGAGGCGCTGGCCCGGCACGGCATCGAACCGGTGGTGCTCGCCGAAAAAGAGGGGCTGGCCCTGATCAACGGCACCGACGGCATGCTCGGCATGCTGGTGCTGGCGCTGCGCGACATGGACCGGCTACTGAAACTCGCCGACGTCGCTGCATCGATGAGCGTCGAGGGACAGCTCGGCAGCGACCGGGTGTTCGCGGAGGATCTGCAGGCCATGCGGCCCCATCCCGGACAGGCCGCCGCCGCCGCCAACATGCGGCGCGTACTTGCCGAATCACCGATCGTGGCCAGCCACAGTGGGCCGGACTGCTCACTGGTCCAGGACGCGTACTCCCTGCGCTGTGCACCCCAGGTGGCGGGCGCGGCACGCGACACCGTCGAGCATGCCCGCACAGTTGCCGGCCGCGAATTGGCCAGTGCCGTAGACAATCCCGTCGTCACACTCGACGGACGTGTCGAATCCAACGGCAACTTCCACGGCGCCCCGGTCGGCTACGTGCTGGACTTCCTCGCCATCGCAGCGGCCGATCTGGCGAGCATCAGCGAGCGGCGGACCGACCGGTTCCTCGATGTCGCCCGCAGCCACGGCCTGAACCCGTTCCTGGCGGACGATCCAGGCGTGGACAGCGGGCACATGATCGCCCAGTACACGCAGGCCGCGATCGTCTCCGAACTCAAGCGCCTCGCCAACCCGGCCAGCGTGGACTCGATCCCGTCGTCAGCGATGCAGGAAGACCACGTCTCAATGGGGTGGTCGGCTGCGCGTAAGCTGCGCAGGGCGATCGACGGACTGACCCGGGTCCTGGCCATCGAGGTGCACACCGCGGCGCGCGGTATCGATATGCGCGCCCCGCTGGCAGCGTCGCCAGCCACCGCGGCGGTGATCGCCGCGGTCCGGGAATCCGTCCCGGGACCGGATACCGACCGCTATCTGTCGCCGGAGATCGACGCCGTCGTCGCACTCGCCGCCTCGGGCACACTCGTGACCGCGGCCGAATCGGTCACCGGCCCGTTGGCCTGAGACGCTTACAGCTCCGCGTCATGTATGCGCGAGGCTGTGTTGCTGATCGAGCGGACGAGCCTGAACAGCACACTGACGCAAGCCCTTCCGAACCCTGACGGGACGTACACAATCGTCTTCTCACGACGAGCCGAAGCTCTGGAATTGGGTTTCAACGGGTGGCCTGACCAGCGCACGATCTCCATCCGGTTGCAGGACCTCGATGAGAACTCGTCCACCTTGCAGTCCGTCAGTTCGCAGGCGGCAGGACCTCGACAAACTTGCCGAGGTCCTGCCGCCAGATACGATTTGCGCCATGACGCACGATCGGCTGGACCAGATTGCGTTGCGAAAGTGGTGCTTCACAATCGATTTACGCCCTACCCCCAGGCGTAGCGCCGAGCACGAGCTACTGACAAGGCGTCAGACCGACAGCAACCGCTGGAAGAACTCACGGTAGCGTTTGAGCGCCAGACGAAGGTCCTCCGTTGAGGCCTCCTCGCCTCGACTCCATTGTGCCTCGAGTCGCGAGCGCGCCTCCGAGAAGCCGTACGTCAGCTGTTCGACGACTTCCGCCACGAGCGTGTCGGCCTTCTGAACGCACTCTTTGGGGTCATCCACGAACGCCGCCTGAACATCATCCCAACGCGAGCGGAACCCCGAAGTGTCGTCAGCGAACAGCGAGTTGGTTCTCGACTGGTCGGTCGACATCCCGGTCTCGGTTCCCGACGGTTCGGTTTGCGCGGCCGGGGGGTCGGTTCTCACGGTCGCCGAGGAAGGCTCGGCTGCGGCGGCCGACTGACGGGTTTGTGCGGTTGCCGGTTCCATCCCCGCGCTCGAATATTCTTGCCGCGCAGCTGAATCGGCATCCGCGGTCGGCGGTTCGGTTCTCATGGTCGCCGAGGACGGCTCGGCCGCGGCCGACTGACGGTGTTGTGCGGTTGCCGGTGCCGTCTCTGGGCTCGAATATTCCTGCCGCGCAGCTGAATCGTCATCCGCGGTCGGTGTCGTAGTGGTGTTGGTCTGCTCGTCGTGGGTTGTCATGCCCGCGCCTCCTTTGGCCTGTCGTTATCGGTCTCGAGATTGTTCTCAAGCAACTTCTCAAAGAGCGCGCGGTAGTGGACGAACGCCTCACGCTGCGCCTCGGTTCCGATATCGCCCCGTTCCTGCGCAAGGTGTAAGACGTGCGCAGATCGATAGTGCTCGACGACGTCGGGGTGATCGACTGAGATATCGGCTGCGCGCTGGTCGAAGTCGTCGATCGGATATCCACGTTCGCGCATTACCTCCGTGACGAGACGATCTGCGTCCCCCACCGAGCTCGACGGATTGTCGACGAATGCAGTCTGCACCGCGCGCCAGTGCTCGGCGTACCTTGCTCGCGATTCCGGTGACAACGCAACGATGTCGAGCTTCTGCCGGTTCCGTTGGCGAGCGACGAGCTCCTTTTCGGCGGCGCTTTGATCGCCCGTCTCACCCACCGCTCGTTCGTATTCTGGACCAAAATGCTCCTTCAGTCGTTCGGTTCTCTTACGACGATTCTTTGATAGAGCGACGATGACCGCCAGCGCGACCAAGATCACTACGACGGCTGCAATAACAACCCAACTCCAAGCCGGCATTTCTCCAGACCTCCTCGTCCTTGGAGACCGGATACCCGTGCGCTGCCGACAGAAACGTTAATTTTCTTCCGCACCCGATCCGCGGCGCAGCGCACCCGTCACCGCGGGTCGTGGTCCAGTACCAGACTTTCGCGGCGGCGGACGAGAATGCCCAGCAGCCGCGGGCCCACATCGACAGCATCGATTCGCGAGGTGCGCTCCAGCACCGCACGTATAAAGATCCGCGGCTCCGATCGCTCATCGACATCAAAGGCCGCGAGCGGATCCTGAAACACCGTCATTTGTGCAGATTGACCAGCATGAACGACGGCGGTCACTGGGACGGGCCACGGTCGACAAACACGCGGCCTGAATGAGCGTTCGGCGTTGGCTGAGCAAAATGCGCAAAAGCTGAAAATCGCTGGTTACGCGGGTTGTGCGGACAAGTGAGAAGCGTGGCTGCTCCAGACGTAGCTTTGGGCCCCGGAGCGTTAGGAGAAGCGATGACCGAGACAATGACTACGACGTCGGGCACGCCGATGAAGCACGTGGCGATGGCCAGCTACGTTGGCTCGGCCATCGAATACTACGACTTCTATATCTACGGCACTGCGGCGGCGCTGGTGTTTCCCAGGGTCTTCTTCCCCCACCTTGGCACGACGATGGCCACTGTCGCGGCGATGGCCACCTTCGCGGCGGCGTTCATCTCCCGTCCGGTGGGCGCAGCGTTCTTCGGCCATTTCGGTGATCGCCTGGGCCGCAAGACAACACTTACCGCCACCCTGCTGATCATGGGACTGTCCACCGTCGCGGTGGGTGTGATTCCCGGCGCGGCAACCATCGGCGTCGCTGCGCCGCTTATCCTCCTTGTGCTGCGCCTGGTGCAAGGCTTCGCGGTTGGCGGCGAATGGGCCGGCTCCGCTCTGCTGGCTGCCGAGTACGCACCGGCGGCCGCGCGTGGCCGCTACGGCATGTTCACCCAAATGGGCGTCGGCAGCGGACTCGTCATGAGCAGTCTTCTGTTCCTGATCGTCAACGCTACGATCGGCGAAACCAGCCCGGCGTTCATGGATTGGGGTTGGCGACTGCCGTTTCTGTTCAGCGCGGTACTGGTCGTCATCGCCTTGTACGTGCGGCTGAGTGTCGCCGAGACACCGATATTCGCCGAGCAGAAAGCGCGCAATTCCGCATCCAGTTCGCCCGTCGTCGCGCTGTTCACCGACCAACGGCGCGAGGTGATTCTCGCCGCGGGCAGCATGGTGGGCTTCTTCACCTTGGGCTACATGGCCAACGCGTACCTGACCAGTTACGCCCATACCCACGTGGGATATTCGCCCCAGCTGATCTTGTCGATAGGTGTCGTGGGCGGTGTTGTAGCGGTTGTCTTCACTGCGCTGTCGGCCGTGCTGTGCGACATCTTCGGACGCCGCCGGATCATCATGGTTGCGTGCGCGGCCGGTGTTCCGTGGTCGTTCACCGTGATCCCGTTACTCGACACCGGCCAGGCCGTCTGGTTCGCGGTAGCGATCGCCGGTACCTATGCGATTGCGGGGACGGCCTACGGTCCGATGGCGTCGTTCGTCCCGGAAATCTTCGCCACCCGCTACCGCTACAGCGGCGCTGGGCTGTCTCTGAACCTTGCGGGGTTGATCGGTGGCGCAGTGCCACCTCTGATCGCCGCGCCGCTGATGGCAACCTGGGGCGCCCCGGCGATCGGCGCGATGATGGGAACCATGGTGCTAGTCAGCTTCGTCGGCACCTACCTGCTGCCCGAAACCAAGGGCGCCACAATGCGCACGGGCGATCACCCTGGTGTTGCTGCTCTTCGATGAACGCAAAGCCGCCTCGCTGCGACGCACGCTGAACGTGTGGAAAGCGGCCGGGG